>USGC01000052.1 GCA_900554095.1 uncultured bacterium | reverse complement strand
AGGGGTGTATTGGCTTGTCAGAGCACTTTTGAGAAGTTTTGAAATCTTTCCTCTTTTTGCTACGACTATGCCATTGAAAGAAATTATCAACCTTGATTATTTAATAAAAATGTCATCGAATGTTTTGTACATGGGGCTTCAAATTGCCTCGCCGATATTGTTGGCAACGCTTGGGCAGGACATAATTCTGGGCGTAATCTCCAAAACCGCACCGCAAGTAAATGTTTTTCAATTAAGCTTTCTTTTCAAACCTGTATTGGGCGCTGCGATTATGGTGTGGATTTTGCCGATGCTTTTGAACGTTATTTCAGATTACTTTCTCACATACTCGAAAATTTTTTAAAGGGCAATATGAATAAAATTAAAAGCGCATATATACATATACCGTTTTGTAGACAAAAATGCCGTTACTGTTCTTTTGTATCCTTCGCTCAAACAGAGAAAAAAGACATCTACCTTGAAGCTTTGAAAAAAGAAATCAAAGCCCGATACAACGGTGAAACTTTACAAACCTTATATTTTGGAGGCGGCACTCCATCGCTTTTAAGCTCGCAAGAGTTTGAAGCTGTGATAAGTCTTTTTAAAATTAATAAAACAACTGAAATTACAGCAGAATTAAACCCCGAAAAATTAAGCGAAGAATATTTGAAAGAATTAAAAGCCGCCGGAATAAATCGTTTAAGCATTGGCTGCCAGACTTTTGACGAAAAGATTTTAAACGCAATCGGAAGGAAGCATACGCCCAAAGACGTTGAATTTGCAGTAAAGACAGCACAAGACAACGGGTTTGAAAATATAAGCCTTGATTTTATATACGGGCTGCCTGAGCAAACATTGGAAAGTTTTACTGATGACTTAAGCCACGCTCAAAGCCTTGATATTCAGCATATTTCGCTTTATGGTTTGAAAATTGAACAAGGCTGCTGGTTTTATGAAAACCAACCGTCAAATATCGCTGATGAAGATTTGCAGGCAGAAATGTACCTTGCGGCAATAGAAGTGCTGAATGATTTCGAGCATTACGAAATAAGCAATTTCGCAAAGCCTGGTTTTCGCTCACGGCATAACCTCAACTACTGGAACAACGTAAATTATTACGGTTTCGGGCTTGCATCGCACGGATATGAGGGCAATACCAGGTATTCTCACTTTCAAAGCCTTGATAAATACGTAAGCTGCCCCTGCGAATTTGAAACAAAAACAGAACTAAGCACTCAAGAAAAATTAGAAGAAGAAATCTTTCTGGGTTTCCGCAAAATGGACGGGCTTGATATTAAAAAAATAAATGAAAAATTCTCAATAGATTTTGACAAAAAGTTCAGAAACATTTTAGATAAATACCTTAAAAGCAGCCATCTTTTAAAAACCCAAATCGGCTACAGGCTGTCAAATGAAGGCATTTTAGTGAGCAATGTGATTTTGTCGGAATTCATAGAATAAAGGATACGCAAATTCACGTATCCTTTTGGTGTGTTATTCTTCTTTAAGTTTGCAGATTGCGGTTTCTAAGGCCTCGGTTTCTGTGATTTCGTGCTTCGCCGCGTATTCTTTTAATATATTAATTGAATCTTCTGACAGCCTTCTGTTGAAAGGGATACGCGGGTTTTCGCACTTGCGCCCAGCATTTTCGCGTCTTCCGCCGCGTCCGCAGCCTTCGTGCTTATGTGAACCGCACTGGTGTTCTGAATTTCCGCAATGGCCTTCATGGCAATGACCTTCGCCATGGTGGCAGTGATGTTCGTGCATATTTATTTCCTCCTTAATTATATTATAACTCATTTTTTGATTTTGTCAATACATAATCAAAGAAAATTATAATATTTAATGCGCAAAAATTACATCTCAACTTTGATTTTATTCAAATGGCAGAAAGACTTTAACACAGCCTTTGCGCGCTGAATTTCAATATGCACACAATTGTTTTTTGTTATTTTAACAATTTCACTTGCTTTGGTATACATTTTAGCGGCACCGTCAAGGTATTCTTTTTGGCGTGCTGATTTTGTCAGGCCAAGCTCTTGGAAATAATTTCCATAAAGCATGTAAAGTCTTGACAGCAAATCATTTAAATTATACTGTCGCGCAGTAATAATTGCATTTTCAATATGAATTTTTGCAAGCTCAAAATCATTTAATACAATACTAGCCTTTGCCATAACAGATTGAAGAAGAATTGCGAAGAAATAGTTATTAATCTTAGGGTTTTGGGCAACTTCCAAAGCCTGCGATGCAACTTCCAAAGCCTGATGAGCACCGTCAAGAATTAAAGAAGTATCTGCAATTAAATACCAATTTAACAAGGCGCCAAGAGCCATTTTTTCTTTAGAAAAGTAAGCAATTTGATCATTATAAATATCCATTGCATGTTTTGGCTGGTCATTGTTTTTAAAAATTATTCCGAGCATTGATTTGAGGATATTTTTAGTAAAGTTATCACCGTTGTTGTTTGCAAAAGTAACAAGCTGGAACAAATCTTCCTGCAAACCATTGTATGATTTTCTGAAGAAATGGTTGAGTATATTTATAAAATTCCATCTAGTTACGGCGTCATTGTCCATTACCTTTGATTGGTAAGCTTTCAAAATTTCATCAAGCAGGTTTTCGCTTGCAGTAAAATCGCCCTTCATTGTGTTTGCAAACGCCAGCGCCAACTTGGTTTTACAGATAAAAAGTTCATCAATGAAACGATTTTTTTCAATGATATCAAACAAAATTGTTAAAATTTCAAAAGCACGGTCATTGCCTTGGAATATAAGCGCATTTGCAAGCAAAAGATAAGTTTTCATCCAGCTTTCAAAAATAAGATTTGTCGGAATACTTCTATGCGGCTCATTTTTGGCAAGAAATTCGTCAAACGCCGGCATAATCTCATTATCAATAAGATTAATAATTTGACCGCAGTTGCCTATGTTCAAAAGCGCGTTAAGCTTTGTTGATTTAACAAGAGCGGTCTCAAGAGGCTGATCCGGTTTCATTCTCTCCAAAACCGCGTCAACACATTCAGTTTCGCCGAAATAATTGCCTGTTTTGCGGCAGCAGGAAGCCATATAGCCTAACAATTCAATTTCTCGCGGAGTATCGCCGACAGCTTTGGCATTTGCAATCGCGTCCGGCAGATAATCCATTGCCTCTTTCGGATTGTGATCAGCCAAAAGTTTTCCGAGCCGTTCGCTTATGTTGTATCTGATTTTCAAGGTTTCCGCGTCGTCAAGCTCGTTAATCAGCGCAAGGCACTGCTTTTGTGAAATTGCGTACAAGTTTGTATCGCCTATGTATGACGCCAGCCGTGTATTTTTAGACCAGATATCCAGCGCTAATTTCGGATGTTTAAGGTTCTGCGCAATAATTCCCAAAATCGCCGTTGAGTTCAGTGTGAAATTCGTTAACGCTGCAAAGATTTTTTTATTGATATCTTCATACATTTCGTCATTTTTAACAGCCTTTACGATAGTTTCCCACAAAAGAAGGCTCTTAAACCTGTAATAAATATCGTTGACAGGAGAAATATAATTCATCTTATGCAAATAAGCAATTACATCACTGAAGTCTTCGTCTCTATATTCAAAAATTTGTTTTATAAGGTTCAGGTTGATTTTGTCGCCCAAAACTGCGCACCCTATAACAGTCGCATATGCCCTTTTGTTAATATTTTTCAAAATTGCAAGACGGTTCAACACAATATTAGCAAAAGTTTCAGGCATTTCAAACTTCACATTTGCAATGCGGCAGTCGTAATACAGTTGGAAAATCTGCTCTAAAAACGCCGGATTTCCATCGCTTTGTAAAAACAGTTTTCTTTTTTCCTCATCGGAAATTTTTGGAAAGTCGGCATATTCTTCTTCTTTTTGCTCTGCAAACATGAACATTTGCTTTGCATCTAATGGCGCAAGGTAAACATCCAGGTAAATTCCGTCGGTTTGTTTGCCCGGCAGATAGAAATACCCTTTTGAAGGTTTATGCTCATTGTAAATCATAACAAGCTTCAAATCTTCAAATATGTAATCCTTTTTAATGTAATTATTCAAAAATTCATACGAAAAACCGTCGATGTTTTCAAAATTGTTAACAACAAAAACAAACTTGCTATACTGAATTATTTTGTCAAAAATTTTGTTTAACAGATCAAAGTATTTATTTTTGGCAGCCAAAAGCGTTTCAAAAGTTCCGTTTCGTTCGGGATACAAAAAGTTAAGAAGATCGTTAACCTCTTGCGGCGCAAGATATGGAAATTCATTTTGAAAATACTTGCTTGCATCTTTGCGGAATTTTGTATTGCTGATACAAAAATTCGGCAGATTAAAAAGGTTTAAAATAATGTCTTGAAGCAAGCCTGCTGGCGTCAATTGTGTAATCGGCGTACAGTTTCCGAAAAACCAAACATAATTTTTGTCTTTCAAATCATTTATAACGTGAGATAAAACAAGGCTTTTGCCTGTACCTTTGGGGCCGCTTAGAGAGATAATTTTTTTATCAGTAGAAAGAATGCCTTTGACAAGAAAAGTTTTTGCTGTCTGCTGCGCCACTAAATTGTTTGAAGCTCTTTCAAAAAGGTTTTGCATTTTTGGTTTTTGTTCAAAAGAGTGGTTACATTTGCGGCATTTTAGGGCATTAGGAAAATTTACAGACTTACATTGCGGACAAATTTTTAAAATTTCGGCTCCGCATTTTTTGCATACTAAATCGAAAATTGAGTTTACAGTGTTGCAATTTTTACAAACTAAACCGGTTCGGGTTTTGCAATACGGACACTTTAGCGCGTCATCCGGAATAGTTTTTTTGCAAATAGGACATTTCATATTTTTTAAATCCTGAGATTAAAATTAATTAAACGCTTGTTTAATCTTTTCCATCAGCTTAAAAAGCCTTTTTGACACTTCAGATTGCGAAAGATTTAATTCCCGTGCAATTTCTTTTTGTGTCATACCATTATCATAACGCAATTTAAACATTTGTAAATACTTTTTGTCAGGTTCAGCTTCATCAATTTCATAAAGAGAGGTCATGACATGCTGCAAAATCTCTTTTTTCAAGACAATATCTTCGGGCCCTTCTTTAATGTCAATAACTTCATACTCAATTTTAGTATTGGCATATTTGTTAGAGGCAAGCGTGTCAATAGAGACTTCTTTAGATGGAGTGAAACCTTCTCTTGTGCGTCTTAATCTTCCGGAATCTTTAAGAACATTCAAAATAGATGTTGTTGCTATTTTTTTAAGATAAGCTTCCAAAGTAGCATCTGAGGTAATCGTTTTGATAATATTAACAGAACGTTTGCAGGTTTCATTGAAGAAATCATCATACAAATCTTCATTATCAACGAATTTTCTATCCTGTTTTATAATTTTTTCTATTAAATCTATTTTGTCCTGTGTAAATTCCATTTAAATTCCCTTAATTGTCAATATTATATCATATTTAGAAATATATGATAAGCCCCAAGTTGAAATCAGCCGTAGGAATCTCTCCTGGTGCGGGTTTTACAACATTTAACGTACTTTTAACAGTTTGTAACACTATGTCGTTAATTTCATTTGACCCGCTGGATTTAGCTATTTGAGCCGCGACCAAAGTACCGTCATTTTTCAATTTCAAGTCAACTTTAACCTGGTTAGAATAAGCATATTCAGTTGCAAGAAGCAAGTCGCTTGAAAGAGATAATTTTATGCTTTTTCCGGCAGATTGAAGGTACTGCTTGACTTTGTCGCTGTATGAAAGGTAATCAGGCACTTCCCACATAACTTTTGTTACTGTTACATAAGAATTTGCCGCTGCTGCCGGTTTTGATTTAGGCGCAGTATTTTTTAATTCTTTATTGTTTGCAGGTTTTTCTGTTTTTGCAGCAGGAAGCTTGTCAAGTTCCGGAGCGTTCGTCATCAAACTGGTGTTGTCAGGTATATCTTGAGAATTATCTTCAGGAACCGGTGTTTGAGGTAATTCATCCGGTGCATTTTGAGAAACAGCGTCAGAAGGCGCTCCTGCATTTTTATTTTTCAGAAACATTCCGGTGCCCACTGCGGCTGCAATAACTGCAACAAGCGCTGCTGCAACGATTAAACCCTTTTTCCCTTTTTCATTGAGCTTCATAACCTTTTGATAAATTGCAGGCTGATTTTCACTCTCCAACTCAGTTTCATTCATTTCAGCATCGTTTAAAGAATCAACGCTTTCGTGAAGTTCGCCAGAATTAAACAACATTTCTAATTTGTCATCGTCATCATCATTTTGTTGAGTTTCTGATGGTTCTGCGTCCAAAGCGTCTATATCAGATTCATCACTTAAAGCTTCTTCTTCTATAACTTCATTTTGTAAAATTTCGTTTTGCTCGTTATCTTCTTCGCTTAGCAAGTCGTCAATCTGAGAAATTAAATCTTTTGATGAAATTTGACTTGTGCTTGGCGGAAGTTCTTCAGCGTCAACGCCTATATTTTTAAAATCATTTACGTCAATAGCGTCTTCGGAATGATTAACCGGAGCACTTCCCAGATCTTCTGCCTCCAAATCCAAGTCTGCAATATCTACTGTATTAGCAGAAACTGGCTCCTGAATTTCCGGTTCACAAATTAAATCACCGGTTTCGCTTGGATCTTCAGAAATTTCAAAGTCATCAAAGTTCACAGTTTCTTCTTGAATAGCTGCGCCGGAAGATTTTACCTCATCAGAAACTTGAGATATTGAATCAAAATCTACTGTTTCTTCAGAAGGTCTTTCGTATTTTACTTGTTCTTTTTTAGGCTCCGGCTCCATTTCAGCATCCATATTCAGGCCTTGTGAAAGTTCAATATCATCTATATTAAGATTATCAATATCCAAATCCTCTTCCATTACAAGCTCATCTGTAGGAGAAAAATTCAAATCATCTGAAGCTGTTTCTTCAGTTATTTCAAAATTGTTCTCACGTTCTTGTGCCTGTAGCGGAGCTTCGTCTTGAACATCGGACACTGAAATATTTTCTTCCTGGTTATTACCAAAAGTCAGAGCGTCAATATCATCAGTATTAATTTCTTCAATGTTATTTTCAATTGCCTCTTGAGCCTCAAAAGCAGAAACTTCACCCTCTGCAAGGCCGGTCTCTATTGACATATCAATAGGTGTATCCTTTGTTTCAAGATTTTCAATTGCATTGTCCTTAAAACTATCAATATTCAAGATATCTTCTTGCGTCGGCTCAATAGACTCTGTTGAATTTTCTTCAACAACATCCCCAATGTCTTCAATATCTCCAGCAAAATCAAAAACTTCGTTTTCATTTGTTAACTCTGCTTCACCGGCATTGTCATCAGTAACTTCTGTAATATTTTCACCAAGATCTTCAAGCGAATCAAGTCCGTCAATCATTGCATCAACAGCTCCAGCTTCAATGGCCGGAGCAGCTTCTGCAATACCGGTTGTAAATTCATCTGCCAAGTTTTTTAAATCTAAAGTTTCATCCGGCATAATGTCTTCAGTCGTATCAGAGACAAAATTTTCAATTTTATTCATATTGGCAAAACCAGCGTCCAGCCCTTCTGCTGCGGGTTTAATCACATCAGGCGAATGTTCTGCTTTATATGCCAAAAGTTCAAAATTTTCAAACTCAATAAATCTGTCGCGTAAATGCGCAGATTTCTTAAGATTTTTCAAAAGTTCTTTTTTATCTTTTTCGTTAATGTCATGGTCGATTAAAGATACCATAAGCATGTCAGAATTTTCAATAACATCCTCACTGAGGCTTTGCGCTGTATTTCCTTTAAAATTGCTGATATAATCCCTTAGATTAAAGGGAGAGGTAAGTTTTTCTTTTTCAATGAAATAATAATCTTCATTTTGGTTATTTTTGTTAATGAGTTTTGGTTCAAAAAATCCCAAAAACTTCATATATTTATGATCTTGCGACAGAGAAAGAACAAGATAAATATCAGGCAGAATTTCAAGATTAAAGTGGCTTTTCGGAATAAAAATATATTCTTCGTTGAAGATTACACGAACATCGATATGAATATTTTTAAGCATGATGTCTGCAATATCAAGTTCTTCCAAAATTTTATGAATGGAATGGAGATTATAAGTATTAGAAATATCCACATTTTCTGATGTCAAATATTTTTTGGCAAGCTGAGCCCCGAGCGCATTTATGTAAGCTCTATTTCTGATATTGTCTTTCGCAAAGCTCTTGGCAAGTATGCCCGCGTCTAATTCATCATTTTCTTCTATGTATATTAAGGTTTCTTGTTCTGCCATCTTTTGTAATCCTCCTGTAATATATAGGATGACACGGGAATTGAAAATATTCCAATTTAATTGTAAACTTTTGTAACAATTATTGTAAAATAAAAATATTTGAGACAAAATTATATTTGTTCAGGTTTTTATTTTAGTGTAAAAATATTGTAGTGTAATGTGTATAAGGAGGTTTTCTCATGATAAGTGCTATTTCTAATGTAAGTTTTCGCGGCGAAACACAACCGGCTGATTTCAATGCTTTAATCAGTTCGCCCGGTAAGTATTCTCAAAACGCGGCTCCGCAATCATCTGCGGCTAAAGGTGATGAAGTTGATCTTTCAACAAGCGAAGAAAAGAAAAGCAATAAAACAGCTATTATTATTTCAAGCGTTCTGGGCGCTCTTGCTTTAACCTGGATAGGTTTAGGTATTGCTGTTGGAAAAAATAAATTGACAAAAGTTGAAGGCACTGATTTGAAATTCGGTCAACAAGTACAAAACTTCTTCTACGCAATCGGAAAATCAGCAAAAAGTGCATACGACAGCACGCTCGGCAAATGGTTTGGCAAGTCTGAACAAGCAGCAGACACAGCCTCTACTTCTACGTCTGCGCCTACGTCAGGCACTGCTAACTCATAAATACACTTATCATTACAATATAAAAAAGCAAATATACTATACTTATCTGAAAAGTTGTCAGGGTATGAATTACCTCTATTTCCAAGCCTTATGGAAAGGAGGTCGTTTCTTATGACTACATATGAAGAATTGACTTTGATTGTAAACATAACTTTATTAATTGTAGCAATATTGACATATGTATATAAGAAATAGCACCCCTACTCTGACAAAGTAAAGTGCTATTTCCATAATCTTATTTTGCCGGAAACGGATAGGCTTCATCTATCGTGACGACTTCCTTGTTAAGTATATTATAATGAAAATCTTTGTATTTTTCAATTCCTTTTCTGTTACTGAAAAGGTAGCAACAACACTTTAAAATGATTGAAAAAAACAATATCTTGATTTATGTATACTTTTATCAATATTTATGTATACTTGAAATGTCAGGTAGCATATGATATAATGCATCTAGACAAACGAAATTAATGTTCAACTGAGCAAACGAAAAACCCATGAGATCCGACCTCATGGGTTTTTCTATTCCGTAAAGTGGCTTATACTTTTTTTGTTGCCATCTTACTTATTTCTATCTAACCATTTGCAAATATAATGACAGGTTATACCTGCTAAGATAGAAATAATAAACGAAATTAATAATTCCAACTGAGCACCCCCTTTCTGTTGCCAGATTGGGGACGGCAACTTTGCTATTATAACATATCTGTAAACTTAAAGATACACTCTTTATAGAATAGGCATAAAAATAGCTATTCTATAATCCATGGTAACTTATTATAGAACAGCTATTAAATATAGAACGACTATTAAGGTATGCTATTCGCCGAAACGGATGAAATTGCTCCATCCTGCCGACTTCCCTAATGAATATATTATAATTAAGATTATTGACATTTTCAATATCTTATCCATCGTTTTACTTATGGAAAATCAAAATTTTTTGACATTTTTTCAGATACATGATACTATAATTATAGAAAAAGGATACTGTCGATAGACAGTTAGTCCGATATGTATTTTAGCAAAAATAGCTGCTTAGTTTATCAGACATAGGGCGGCTATTTTTGCGTTTTATTATTATCTTTACCAAGATTGTATCCTAGACTAAAGCAGGTTAAGCCAAAGCTCACTACTGCAATAAAATCAACAATACTCATGGCTTAGCCCTCCTTTCCAG
>USGC01000051.1 GCA_900554095.1 uncultured bacterium | reverse complement strand
AATGAATATGTATAAATAACACAAAATTTTTATAACACATGTTGAAAAATTGAAAAAAAGAGGTATAATGATAATAGTTAAAAAAGTTAAATAGTTAAAAAGGAGTGAAAAGACATGGAAAATAAACAATTTCAGGGGGGGGGGGCTGAACGGAACTACCTGCTGGAAGGAAAAGGTTTAATAATAAATAGAGGATTTACATTAGCTGAAGTCTTAATTACACTTGGAATTATCGGAATTGTTTCTGCATTGACTCTGCCCGCTGTGCTTGCTAAAGCAGAAAAGATTATTCTTAAAAATCAATTTAAAAAAACGTATTCAATGCTCTCGCAGGCAATAGATAAATCAGTTGTTCAGTATGGAGCAAGGCCTGATTGTTATTATGGTTTGAATAATAATTACGCAGATAGTGTTAACCTGGCTATCTGTAGCGATTTCACGGAAAATTATTTATTAAAAAATTTAAAAATTATCAAAAAATGCCCTGAAAAGTCTTTTGAAAACGGCTGTATACCTAAGTATAAAGGGGCAGACGACATTAAAAAAGAAGAAAATCCTGATATGACTGATGAAGAACTGCAAAATGAAATGTCAGGAGTTTCAGGACTGAAACAGCAAAATATTTTAAATCGCTCAGAAGCGTATGTACTTTCTGATGGCAGTGTGTTGGTGTCTTATGGCACCTTTTTGCACCCAAGTCTGTTTATGTTGGACATCAATGGCAAAAAAGGCCCAAATAAGTGGGGATATGACTTATTTATTTTGCAAGGAAAGTCAGCTAAAAATATAGATAAATTAATTTTATATATTAACGGCATGGTAATAGAAAAAGGCGGAATGGATACAAAGGAACTTTTGCTTAAATAATCTGACACCTCAAAGGTTCCGAGAGTTTCGGAACCTTATTCACAATTAATTTTTCCCCAATAAATTTTCTTCCAACCTGACCTTGATAAATGATTTCCCTCAGTAATGACTAGCCTTGGATATTAACAAGTTTGTCAAATTTAGTTGTAGTTTGATTTTTCTTCAAGTATTTTGCCAAAGATTTTGCAACCATTTTTGAGCGCATTTGATTTTCTTCATCTAAAATTGCGAAATATTCTTCAATTGTTGACATCAAATAATCTTTTTCTTTAATTTCCATTTTTTCCCCCTAAAACATATTCTGTTTTTATTTTCCCCTGTTAATTTTTTATCCTAGAAGTGCGTCTAGAAGTTCTGCGTTTTTGTCTGCACGTTTTGTATTACGAATTTGATTTCTGTACATATAAGTCCTGAGTGCTTCCCGGATTAATTCAGAACGTGTGCGGTTTTCGTTTTCCGCTAAGCTGTCAATCTCATCTAAAAATCTTTCCGGCATTGAAATAAGTACTCTAGCCATAGTTTTCTCCTTTAATCTTTTCCCATCTGATATCTTTTGTTTAACTCTTATATATATAAAGGATATTTGTTATCAAAAATTGCCTAAATTTATAAAAGTTTCTTAACATAATTTATCAAAAATGGCCGAAAACTATGTATTACTTATATCTTCTTACGTAATAATTTTTGTCTCCTTGTAATTCTTTTTTAAACTCTTTTAACTTATCATTTTTCAAATTATTTGTCAAAATTTTTGCGGATTTTTCGCGAATGGTATATTCTTCAATGTTTTTGGTTATTGCAATAATCTTAATCAAATCTTCGTCCTTGATAAGGTTAAAAAATTCATAAATTGTTTCAAGATACCAGTAAAGCTTAAAAACTTCTTTGTTAATCTTGTACTTGCCCTCTTCAAATTTAAAGTCTTTAACTTGATTTGCTAAATCAAAAGTCCTTTTAACTAATTCATTAATAAAAAGATTACAGAATTCCTTATCATTTTTAAAATTTTTCACTGCACAGATTATATTTCTGCATATATTTCCGTTAATGTCAACAATAGCATCAAGAAATTTGCCTACATTTGCGCAAGGGTTAAACAGCAGTCTCAAGCTGTTATCATAACTGAATTCTTTAATTTTGGCGCTCACGGCTTCTCTGATTTTGCCGTCCTGGCCTGTAAGGTTACTTAATAAAGCCTCTGCCTCCCTTTTAGAGGTGAGGATGTCTAATTTCAGTGCCGCAGCCTGACGTTCCGGAATATTTCCTGTTTCAAGCATGTGTATTAAAACCGGGTGAGGCTGGGGCTGTTTTATTATATTGTAAGCTTTTTCAAAATTCTCATTATCAAAATATTTTAACATACTTTTTAATCTTAATTCAAATACTACAAAACTACTCTTTGTATTAATAATATAACATAAAGTATAATGAAATTTGCACATTCGAAGGTTTTAATGTAATATGTAATTAAAAGAAACCTTGCGGTTAGGAGAACATTATGCAAGAAGTAATTAAATTTTTAAAAGAAATCTTTATGCTTAAAAGTGAGGATGACAAAAAAATCGGGCTGGCACAATTCAAAACGACAGCTACCCCGGTGGAAAAAGCTGCTAAAAAACCGGCAGTTAAGGCCGTGGCAGAAGTTAAGCTTTCTGATTTAATGAGAAGAAGTTATTAAATCTAAACACTCATCATAAGTGCGAGTTTGAATAATTCTATCTGTTTGCAGCAGTTGTTCGTTGGTTACGTTTAAAACAGTTTTATTTTCTTGTACTGCGTAAATGTTAATCCCGCGCTTTATACATTCAAATACGGGCACACAGCCGATTGAATTAAAAGGAATAACGAGATAGTCAAGTTCATCTATTGAAATCCCGCCGGATTTAACCAATTTTGGCGCGTTGTTCAAACCCAAAAGAACGCATGGCAAAAAAGTCGGAGTGATGTATTCTGAAGACGCTTTGGGATTAACAATTTCGGTTGAGATTGAAAAATCTCTGAATGCTGGCGAATGTGCACACGGAATTTGAAATTCTTTCGAGATGTAGTGAGAAAGAATTCCCTCAACTCCTCCGACCGGATCGACTCCGCTGCCGTTTGCGTATGCCCCGTCATCATTTTCAGGATCTTCAAACAAACACACAATGGCAACTGCTTCAGCCCCGAGGCTTAAGAGGTTCTTAACAGCCGGATTTAAGGTTTCGATATTGTTCACAATGCCTGTGGAAATTCCGCTTTCATTAACAAAAAACTCTACGCCAACATTGTTTTGTGTGATTTCATAGCCAGCAATCTCCACCCCGTAAACGGTTTTAACAGCGTTAAGCGTGTTGATATGTATGTTTAAAACTTCTTCAGGAATAGCTCTGTCAAAAACAATGCCGATTTTATTGCTGTAAGACGGCTTTATTTGGATATTTCCTTTAAAAAATTCATCGAGCGAATAGCCTTCAACATAAAACATGTTATCCGTTATGCCAGAAAAACCGCCAGCGTTAACGACATTAGGGTTAACTATAAGCTTTGAAATTTGCGAAAACTTTTTTGCATAAACGCTTGCATCACCGGCGTAGCCGCCGATAGAAGCGCCTACTCCTGTTGGTACTATAAAGGCTCCGAGTTTTTCTTTTGTATTTAGCATATAAATATAATATAATAAATAAGCGGACTTTAAAAGCCCGCTTAAATTTATATAAATTACTTGCCGGAACCGCCGTATGTAAAGTCGTTTTTGATATTTGACTGGAGAAGTTTTGTCCAACTGCTTTCAAAAGTCGTAACTTCGTTTAAGCGTGTTTCGAGATTATTTTTTTCCATTTCAAGCTGTTCTTCCCAGGAATTCAAGTTGGCAAGCTCGTATTCGTGGTCTTTTTCAAGAACTTCCATTATAGCTTCATATTGATCCGGGTCTTCGCTGTCATAATATTCATAGTAATAGTACTGCTGCTGATCATTGTATTTTGCCTGTAATTCAGCACTTTCTCTTGACGCATTCATCATGTTAAATTGAATATTGGACAACTGTTCATTATACATAGCTTTTTGCTTGGTATACATCAGCAAGGTCTCTTGAATATTTGAAATAGCCATAACTCTCGTCCTCTTATTTTTAGTTCTCTTATATATATAAAAACTTTTAAAACCCGCTGATTTCAGTACTTAACGTTTTTGTTACATAAGTTAACATTACACTTTCTGTGCGATGTATTCATATAAAGTTTTTTATAATATAATAATTATATAAATTTATTAGGAGAGATAAATGGATAAAGAAACTTATATGAAAATAATGGGCTATGTCCCGACAGTTATTGAAGCTTCAAGCCGCGGTGAGCGTTCATTTGATATATTTTCAAGACTTCTAAGAGAAAGAATTATATTCTTGGGTTCAGAAATTAATGACGAAGTTGCAAATTCAATTGTAGCGCAGCTTTTGCTCCTTGATAGCGAAAATAACGAAAAAGATATTATGCTTTATATAAATAGTCCGGGCGGTGTTATAACGGCGGGAATGGCTATTTACGATACGATGAACTTAATTAAATCTGATGTTTCTACAATATGTCTCGGAGAAGCAGCATCAATGGGTGCCTTTTTGCTTTCTTCAGGCACTAAAGGCAAAAGAATGGCTCTTCCCGGTGCTCGTATAATGATTCACCAACCTCTTGGCGGAGCGCAAGGCCAAGCCACTGATATCGAGATTGAAGCAAAAGAAATTCTGAGAATGAAAACCATGCTTAATACAATTCTTTCTGAAAACAGTGGACAGCCTTTGGATAAAATTAAAGAAGATACAGAAAGAGACCATTACCTGTCAGCTTTGGAAGCCAAAGAATACGGCTTGATTGACAAGGTTGTTGAAAGAAACTCTCTGTAACAAAACTTAATAAATAATCTGAAAACATGCAATTCCAACGAGTTGCATGTTTTTATATAAATGTAAAGGTTATAAGGTTAGTTTAGAAAGTTACAGGTAGGAGTAAACTATGTTGTTAGCGGGTTTACAACGGCGATATCAATTGATACGTCAGCAAAATGAAAAGAATTATCGATTAACTCAGTTAACGACAAAGCTTTCAGATTTGCAAAGGTACGCATCATCAATTGGCGACGGAAATATTTCAATGAGCGATATGATGAACATGCCAAGCTCTATTTTTGGCCGGGCAATGACATTTATGGCATATTCTCATAACATAGCTCTGATGGGGGCTCAGCAAAATATGGCTATGATGACTCCTCAGATTAATCTTCAAATGCAGCAAATCAAAGATGCAAATCAACAACAAATGTATCAAAAATGGATTTATAATAATCTGTATCAACAGGCACTTCAAAAAGCGGCTAAGCAAGAAGAAAAACTTTTAAATCAACAAGAACAAGAAATTCAAAAAGAAAAAGCACAAGTAGAAACTGAATTAAAAATGATACAAGCAGAACTTGAAAGCTTAACAAGACATACTGATGAAGCTGCAAGTCAATTTAAGCCAAATTATACATAAATTAATAAACCCTTTAATCCCCCTATTAGTATGATATAATATAACTAACAACTCCTTTTTAAGAGTCCGAATCCCCCAAATCTTACGGACTCTTTTTTATTGCGTAATTACATAATCCATTTTTATGTCATGCTCTTCCTGCGGTAATGCTTCAAATATAAGCTCTTTGGCTGCTACAACTGCTGTTGGAATTTTATACACTGCAAGAAATCTGTCATAAAATCCGCCGCCATAACCAAGCCTGTTCCCGTTTTTGTCAACGGCAAGCGCAGGAACAATTACTAAATCAAGAATTTGAGGCTCTATAGGGTTGGTGCATGGCTCTTGTATATTGAATTTTGACCTTTCAAGTTTTGTATTCTTGTCAAACGGACAGATGTGCATGGCTTTTCCGTTGACTTTCGGGAGGTAAAATTGTTTTTTGTCCTCTAAAAGTTCGCGCAAATCAATTTCGTGTTCTAAAGGGTAAAATATAAGAACGTGTTCTGCTTTTTTATAAAAATCTTGTTCACGAAGTTTTTTGCAGATTGCGCTGCTTACAGTTTTGATATCCAGCGTTTTTCTAATACTTTTGGCTTTATTCCTGAGGGCAGTTTTATTATTCATGTTTTTAATATATAATAAATCCAAGAAAAATGACAGATTTTTGCAAAAAGAACAACTTAATAAATCCTGATTGGGCAAAACACGGATATATCCAGGTTTATACAGGCGACGGAAAAGGAAAGACAACAGCGTCCTTAGGGCTTGCTATGCGTGCATTGGGCAGGTGCTGGAAAGTCATTATAATAATGTTTACAAAAGGCGGAAACGATTACGGAGAACTAAATTCATTTTGTAATCTTTCTGAGAAAATCGCAAAGAATTTGAAAATTGTTCAAGCAGGCATGGATAGAATTGTTTACTCGGACAATAAAACAAAAGAAGATGAGACAGAAATTAAAAAAGGTTGGGAGTTAGCCAAAAAAGTTATAAAAAATGACGAGTATAACCTTGTAATTTTAGATGAAGCCAATATTGCTATTGATTTGGGAATTATTGATGTGGATGAAGTTGTTAACGTTTTGAAAAACAAGCCTGAAGAAATGGAAATCGTTCTAACCGGGCGGAACGCTAATCAAAAAATTATTGATATTGCGCATTTGGTCTCAGAAATTAAGCCCGTAAAACACTACTGGGATACTGGAATTTCTGCCAGAAAAGGCATTGAATATTAAACTTTTGAATGTGAAAAATCAATAAGCTCCGGCAAATTTTTAACGTTATAAAACATGGACGCTGCTTTTATAAAGTTTTGCGGGGCTGCGCTTACAAAGAATTTTTCATAAGGTTCAATGTTTTCGTGATTAAGCAGCTCTTTCCTTTCAAGGTCTGATTTTATAAATTCAGCAAACGGCAGTGCCGGATTTATAAACATGTTTAGTGGTAAAAATTTTTCAATGACATTTTCAAGGTAGGGGTAGTGCGTGCAGCCGAGAACAATTTTCTCAGGTTTAAACGTCATAATTTCATCTAACTTTTGTGCTATAGCGATTTTGGAATTCTCATCGTTTTCTCTGCCTTCTTCTACTATCTTAACCCATTGCGGGCAGCAAATTTCATAAACTTCGATTTCTTTATTGTGTTTGGCGATTTCTTTTGCATAGCAGTGAGAGTTAATTGTAGCCGGGGTTGCGAGTATGCCGATGCGTTTTATGGGCAAATGCGCAAGCAGTTTTGATACTGATTGAATGATCGGATAGATTTCAAAGTTGTAGTTGTTTTTAAGTTTTTCATAAACAACAGCAGATGTAGTGTTGCAGGCCATGATTACTGCCTTTGCACCCTGATATTCCAAAAATCTGAATATTTCATCTGCATATTTTAAAAGTTCTTTTTCTGATTTTTCTCCATAGGGCATGTGCTTTGTGTCCCCAAAGTACAGGTAATTTTCATAAGGCAGAAGTTTTTTTACTTGATTAAAAACAGTTACGCCTCCGACACCTGAGTCGAAAAATCCTATTGGCTGATTATTTGATTTGTTTAAAATAATTCTCAACTCCTTCAACTATTGCTTTTGCAGTGGCTTGTTTTCTTGCCGGTGTTACCAGTTGTGCGCGTTCAGCATCGTTTGAAATAAAACCTATTTCAACTAGTATTGCCGGGCTTGTTGTGTGATTAATTACATAGAATTTAGACTTAAACAGGCCTCTGTTTTTAGAATTAATTTTACTTGCAAGTGCAGAGTGAACTGTTTGAGCAAGCATGATACTTTCCTGATGATAATAATGGGTTTCAATACCACTGGCTTCAGTGCCTGTGCTTGAATTTACGTGAATACTTATAAATATTTCTGGATCAAAGTTTTCGCTTATTGCTACGCGGTCTTGTAATGAAACGTATTTATCAATGTCGCGGGTCATTTGAACCTGATAGCCTTTTTTGACAAGCATATCACGAACCTGTTTTGAAACATCGAGGGTTATGTCTTTTTCGTTAATGTTGTTTCTGATTGCGCCGTAATCTGTGCCGCCATGTCCAGCGTCAATTACAACTTTTTTAGTACCTTTTCCTGTCGGTTTCGGGTATTCGGTGTTTTTAGATACTGCCGGAGGAACAACAACGGCTGTTTCTTTTTTAGGGGTTTTAATTGTTAGTTTTATAGACTTTCCATCCGCCCCCAAAAATGTATTGACTAATGAGTTCTGTTCAAGCGGCATTGTAATCTCAAGACCGATTTTGGGGATAAGTTTTATCTGCGCTTTTGAAAACATTGTATTTTTAAAAGCTGCAATAAAATCTTCTTCATTGTAATTTTGAACGTTGTATAAAAATAAAGTAATTTTATCGTTTTCGCGGTCAATGCCGTGAACAACCGGTGATGAAAACATCATTGTCATTGATGAAGTTTGCGCATCTACCTTTTCGTGATTGTAAGAAATCATGTTGCTTACATTGGAAAATAGGTCTGAGCTTGTAACTTTTTCATCGTTGGCAATTAACAAAGACTGATTGTCGCTCGAGAAAACCGGAATATATTTACCAACATCGTTTGTTGTAATAACAATACGTGCTTTATTTACTGAAAACTGGCCTATTTTAGCTGTGTCAGTTTCGTTTAATTTGTACTCAGTATTTCTAATATTTCCTTTCACTAGTGCGTTTGGAATATCATAGACAATTCGCATTGGGTTAGTTAAAATCATCGGCTTTTCAATTGTTACAGAGCCGAAGCCGTTTAAAAGCAATGCATTTTGTTTTGCAGTTACTTTATCTATATAATATTTGGTATTTAATTTCAAATCTTTTTTAGAGGCCGATTGGGTGTTAAAAGCCTGCTGAATTTGGTTAACGGTATCGTCCTTAGGCGTTTCATAAGTCATAAGGGTCATGTACTCATAAAAGTCGCTTGAAGATGCATGGTCATCTCTATATGTATTTTGAAAATAGTCATTTTTACAAGTCGTGTTTTTTAACTGAATAATAATATTGTTTTTAATTCTGAAAAAATGAACATTTGACAAATCAAAGTCATCTTCAAAATACATTACAACGCGCACAACATTGGGGTTTGTTGAAAATTGGTTAACTTTAACTTTTTTAAGCCCGTTTGCCGTAAATGTCCAATCCTGTTTAGGAATTGTAAGAACAGATGAATCAATATCAAAATAAGCACGTGTAGGATTTTCCATTTTAACGAATTTGACGGATTTTAAAATAGGTTCATCGATTGTCTCTTGTGTTGTCAAAAATATAATAGAGTTAGATGTGTCAAAGTTCACTGACGTGATTTTGTAATCTTGAGCGAATGAGCTTTGAGCAAATGTAATTATGAATAAAAATATTAAAATTATAAAATTGAAAAGTTTTTTCATAAATATATCTCTAAAGAATATTATAAATACAAAAGCAAAAAGTTTCAAAAATGTTACAACAACTTATAGAAAATACAAATAACGTAATCATTTTAAAATAATTACGTTATTTGTATAAATGCAGTTCACAACTAAATTACAATTAATAACAGATTCCAATACGAATAGCCTGACATGCGGCATGAGTTCTGTTTTTAGCGCCAAGTTTGCGAATAATAGCGCTAACGTGAGCTTTAACAGTGTGAGTGCTGACAAAGATTTTATCAGCGATTTCTCGGTTTTCATAACCCAGTGTCATAAGAGCAAGTATTTTTAGTTCCCGTTCACTTAAATCATAGTTGCTACATACATTTAGTTTGGAATTGTTCATCTGTTCACCTTTCTGTGATTTTGTATTTCTTCCTATGCATGTTTCTATGTATTTATTATGTTACAGAAAGCAAAAATAAAAAGCAATTTTTTTAATAATAGTACAGTTTTTAAAAAAATGATAAAAATAAAAAAAATACTTGAAAATAAATCTTTATCTGATAGAATAAAAAGCGAAGACAGAATAAGCGCGAGTAGCTCAGTTGGCCCAGAAAGGCAGCGCCTTTCGAAATTCCAATTCCACTCTATCCAACTGAGAAGCAAGCGTCGTTGATAACTAAATATGCGCGAGTAGCTCAGTTGGATAGAGTGTTTGGCTACGAACCAAAAGGTCGGGGGTTCGAATCCCTTCTCGCGTAAGGTTTATAATTTAACAGAGACAAGGCTTTTGTTTTGTCTCTGTTTTTTGTTTAATTGTTGCGAATTGTTACAGTTTTGTAAAGTTTTGTTAAGTATGCTTTAGGAGTTTATAT
>USGC01000050.1 GCA_900554095.1 uncultured bacterium | reverse complement strand
GCTCGAACAGATCGGCGCGGTCTTTATCGCCGATTCTTTTCGCCTGCCGCAGGGCGGCGTTTTCCGTGCGCAATACCCGGATTTCTTCCTCGACTTGTTTCTTTTTCCTCGGCGTGGGTTTGGCTTTTTCTTCTTCCACCGATTGTATCACGCCGTTCAGATAATCCTGCGCCTGCTGTTTGTTCCGCCTGCGATACAATGCCGTCCGCCTGCAATTTTGCCGTCTGCGCTCTGTCGTTTGCCTTGGAGATAATGTCTTTCGCCTTGTTTTGCGCATCTTCTAAAATCTTCTGCGCCTTATACTCGGCTACCGACTTGTGCTTTGCCTGGCTGCCCGGCTTGCCGCGCTCCAAATTCCATTTCTTCCCGACCTTCTCCCAAAAGTCCGATTGCAGTTCCCGCAGGGTTTTAGGCGTGAACAGTTCTTTTGCGCATAGCCTGCAGTCAACGATGGGAACGAGATTCAGGTGCATATGCGGCGTTGTTTCGTCCATATGGACGACCGCAGAGATAATATTTTCTTCTCCGTACTTCTCGGCAAAGTATTCCGTCGCGTCTTCAAAGAACCGCTGCTGCTGCGACGGCATTAGTCGATTGAAAAATTCTCTGTCCGACGAGATGACGAACGCGCCCATAAGCACGGCGTCATAACGGACTTTTCTTTTTAACGAAAGCGTCGCTATTCTCTCATTGATGTAATCCATATAACGCTCCGACCGATGAATGGTGTGATAGTTTCTTCCCGTTCTCGACAGGTCGATGTTCGGATTATCGGGCGTGTAGCTTTCGTCGCGCTCGTTTTCCAACTCAATGGGTGTCACGTTATCCTTTTTCTCATTTGATATTTTCTGTAAGTTACAAACTAAATACGATATGGCTGTTTCCTCCGAAATATTTTTCTTTTTCTGTTAAAAGCCCCCTGCAAGGGCGAACGGAACTTATGGAGCGAAGCGCAATAAGTATAGTGAGCTATACTTATCGCAGATAAGGAGAGATTCTCTCAAATTTTGCTCCCCGTTTGCTTGCAAGAGAGGGGCTTGCATTTTTACTGTTGATTGCTGTATGCTTGGTAGCTTGCTTGCCTGATTACGGCGGTCTGATTGTCGTTTGATTGCTCATTTGTTCCTCCGAGTTTTTATTTTTCTATCTTTAATCCACACCGAAAGGGGCGGACATTGATACCCGAAAAAGGGTGCAAAAAAGCCGCTGACAGCTCTTCGCGTATCACCGACCTTAACCGTATTTAGCAACTTTGCATTGCTCTATGGTGGTTAGCCATTCTATTGTGATGCCGACTGTTGAATACGCTTTCGCGCCCCGACACCAAAAATTGTACGCTTAAAAAACCCCGTCACGGCACGTCTTAAAACACACGATAACAACGGCTTTCCTCTTAAAAAACGGTACTTTTATAAAAGCCTGTCATCGCGCGTCTTTTTCGGGCAATGGAATATAACGGCTTTTCCGGAAAAATCGTATCACAAAAAAGCCCCTCATCGCCCGACGAAAAACGAAAACCAAACAAAGGCTTTCTGCATTCAAAAATTTGTACGCTTAAAAAGCCCTGTCTTGGCTCGTTTTTCAGACGGCTCGGGTGCAGCGCAGTTTGCGCTGAAACATAGCGGAGAACTTCTCTCTCCGCGGCGCAATCCTATTATGCGCCCACTCTCCCATAAGGGGAGTGCGCCGTACTAATTTCAAAGCACGGCAAAAGAGTACAGGCTATATCTCCACCTGTACTCTTCCATTATACCATATCCATTTCGTTTTGTCAATAAAATACAAACAAATGTTTGTATTTTATAATTTTTGAAGTACCTCTTTATTTTTCAAAGCGTTTTTTTAACACTCTATAATGGTTTTCGTTCGACTTATCCCCGTTATTATCAGGGAATAAACAGTACGGCAAACTGTCCGTATTTCTATGTTTAATAACGCATTTACAACATTGCCCGTGGTTAGGGCAGGAAACTTTCGGACAAATACATTCTTGTACGTTGGGGCAATTCATTTTATAATCTGTCCTTAATCAATTTTTCGATTTGTTCCACGGAAAGCATACGCCCCGTTGAAACAACTTTGCCGTCAATAACAAGTGCAGGGGTAGCCATTACACCGTATTTCATGATTTCAGCCATATCTCCGATATTGACAACAGGTTCAGTTATTCCGCAATTTTTTGCGGCTACAACTGCGTTTTCATGGTTCTTCTGCGATTTTTTACAGCAATTTCCTAATGTGATAATATTCATTTTCTATCCTCCTAAATAAATAAAAAGTTCAAAGCGTTAAAGATATATCCGATAGCGATAATTCCGACAACAACTATGAAAATAAACCAAAAGAGCAATTTCGGTTTAACGGCTTTTGCCAACATTATCATTGACGGCAAAGACAGAGCGGTAACGCTCATCATAAAAGAAAGTATCGTGCCAACGCCAACGCCCTTGAAAAATAACGCTTCGGCAACAGGTATTGTTCCAAAAATGTCCGCATACATAGGCGCGCCGACAATACTTGCAACAAGCACACTATACCATTTATCCTCGCCAAGTACCATTTGTATCCATTCCGTAGGAATGAAGTTATGAATAGCCGCACCGATACCCACGCCGATCAGTATATAAATCCATACTTTTTTTAGTGTGGAAAACATTTGGTCTTTTGCATAAATCAAGCGGTCTTTCCTTGTCAGTTCAATACCGTCAACTTCGGCAATCTCTCCTTCAAGTATAAAATCCCGAACATTTTTACCAACGCCTGTTTTTTCTATGATAGTTCCGCCGACAATGGCAAGCAATAGTCCAACAACTACATACGATATTGCAATCGGGAAACCGAATACACTTACCAACAGTATAAATGCGCCCAAATCGACGAGCGGGCTTGAAATAAGAAAACTGAAAGTTACGCCGCTCGATATGCCTGCCCTTGTAAAGCCCATAAAAATAGGAATAGACGAACACGAACAGAACGGTGTAACAGTTCCAAGCAATGCGCCGACGGCGTTTGCGCCTATGCCGTGAAATTTTCCGAGTATTTTTTTAGTACGCTCAGGCGGGAAATAACTCTGTATATAAGAAATAAGGAAAATAAGCAAGCATAACAATATAATAATTTTAATTGTATCGTAAATAAAGAATTGTATAGCCCCGCCCCAGCGCGTTGCCATAAATTCCTCGCCAAACATTCCGGTAAACGCCATGCCAAGTAATGCGTTTAGCCATTGCATACCTAAAATTTGGTCTGTTATAAAATTGCCTAAAACTTCAATACCGTGAACCCCGTCGATAATAGCGGCAATTCCGATTGCAAGTCCTATGCCGATAAGTACACCAAAGAAAATCAGTAATTTTTTATGACGCTTAAACCATGATTGCTTGCTTGCGTTTTCTATTTCGTTGTGTTTTGATAAAATCTTTTCGTTTTCTTCCATAAATCCTCCTATAATATTGACAATTATCTATATGAAAGACAAAAATTTTTTCAGACTATCTTTTTTCTCGCATACATTTTGTATCGCCTAAAAAGGAAAGCAAGCCCTGCAACTTTTCGCAGTCAATCGTGTAATATGTCCATTTCCAGTCTTTTTCTGCTTTTACAAGACCGCAATCGCATAACACTTTCATATGGTGCGAAAGAGTAGGTTGCGTAATATTGAGTTGTTCAAGAATTTTACACCCGCAAAGTGTACCATTGCGCAACATTTCAAAAATATGCAAGCGCGTACTCTCGCCCAACGCTTTCAGTATTTCAATATAATCGGCAAACTCCATAGTGCGCCCTCACATTGATTATTGTCTATGTTATTATATGCGATTTTATATAAAATTGTCAAGCAAAATAACTTAGATTTTACACTTTTGAAGCTGTAAAAGTAGGGTATAGTTAGATTTTATGTAGATAATCGTTTAAAAAAATTTAGCAATTTTTATGAACGGGGCATTATTATAGCAAAATTATTGAACTTTTATAATCATTTGATAATATAATCAAAATTATAATATATAAGGACGCGATAATGAATTTCATTGAAGATAAAGAGTTAAATTTAAAAAAAGAAGGCAATGATTTATTAAATGGCAAATCATACTCTGAAACCCTTAAACAGATAATACAAAATACTCCTAAAAAAGGAACATTTTGTATTGGTTTATTTGGAGAATGGGGAAGCGGTAAATCTTCAATTATAAAAACCGTAAAGGATGATAAATGATAAAAATTCAGATAAAGATGCTGAAGAATTTTTAAGAAAGTTTTTCAATGTTGAATTAAGAATAAAACCCCTAGAAGATGTGGAATTATTTGATTTTGCCGATAGGTTAAATACAAAACATCAATTAAATTTAACTCCAGATACCATAAATATCGTTGCAAACGAATATGCAACAAACCCTAGAAGAATAATTCAATTATTTAATAATCTATCAGCAGAGCTAAACATATTATCGCAAAATTGTGATGAACAATTTTTGAAAGAAAATCAGAGCATTATATGTAAAGCCCTAATTATTAGAGAAGAATGGTCAGAATATTATAACCTAATAAAAAAAGATAACAAGCTGCTTAAAACAAGAAATTATGAACCTACCCCTAATAGTAATATATCAAAAAATAATGAATTAAATACATTTCTGAATAAAACCTATTGTCTAACAAATGACACAAAACTTTCTGTTATTGAAAAAATACTGTCTAATTCAAATGTATTTCAAGAACTTCCAAAAGAAATTATGGATTCTATTGTATCTTTTGACACGCAACAGCTAACAAAATATACACTATCCTCTGCTAAAAACTGTGAACTAAGCGTCAAATACCTATTAGACAGACTTGAAAAAAGTATTAATAAACAGACCTACGGAAGTGAAACTATTCAGGTCTTTGTTTCTCTTCTTGCTATAAATGAGAATAATAAATTAACACATATTAATAATAAAAAGATTCAAACTACAATTTCTGGGAAAGTTAAAAATTTCTTAACCTTTATGCCTAAAGAATATTTTCCTCTATTAGCAAAATACATTAATGACTTGGGGGAAAAAAACTATCTTATTGTTGAACTAAACAAATACTTTGATGAAAATTTATCTGCTGTTTCTGAAGAAAATAATTTTTGTTTTAACCTATACGAAGCCATAATAAAAAATTGCAAAAGTATAAAAATTTTATCAGATAAATTTGTGAAATGGTACGACCACTATCCCCAATATCTAGAAGATTTAGCATTGGGTAGCAACCTTAATCAGCTTTTAAGCAATGATTTAATACAATATGAATTAGAAGAAACAAATAGCATAGATGACGATACATCATTTAAATCAGATATCGTATATATTGGAAAAAATTGCAAATTATCAGAGCAGCAAAAAGATTTAATATTTACTAAACTAAACACAATCTTACCAAGTTATGAAGGAAATAATACAGAAGAGGTATTGAAAGGAATGAATTTTATAACAACTCTTTTGGAAAATATAAAAATTAATAAAAACCAATCATTCATTAATTATTATGAAAACACGTTTAAACCTGCCTCTTATCCGTACAGTAACTATAAATTATTAGATAATCTTGGCAGTAAAGAAAACACAATAAGTGTTATAGACTTTCTTACAAACGTATACATCGCAGGATACAATAATCCGTCTATTACAGAACACTTAAAAACATTGTATGATGGTCATCCAGATGTGCAATCTTACATTTTATTATCAATACAGAAGATTTCTAATGAAGGATTGAAAATATCTCCTCTCAAATATTCTGTATTTGAAAGTTCAGAAATATCAGAAACATCTCTTCTAATTTTAGAAAGAATTATAAAAGAAAAAGATAGAGATGGAAATTATTGCATTGATAATGCACTAATAGAAAAAAAATTTAGCTATTTAGCCAATAATTTACATAAAGAAGAATATAGAATATTAATCAATAATTTCTTTGAAGAAAGCATTGAGGATAAAAGGAATGAAGAAATTTTAATTAAGGTTATCAGTTCTGCTAAAGATGAAACAATAATAGCTTTATCAGCCAAACTACGAGGCATTGCCTTTGATAAAATATGTGAAAACATCAAAGCTTATCAAAACGAAAAACCAATGTTAGAGGCAATTGCAATAAGTAAAGAAAGAAAACACATATCAATACTTGTTCAGTTAATAAAAGAACATTTAGTTTCTAAAAATGATTTTGAATATTGGAAAACATTATACGAAAAAATAGATGAAAAAAACATTGCAAAAACAGATAAAAAAATAATTCAAACCATAATTGATGCTGAATTAGACGAGAGAAAAGAACAAATTGCTTAAAGTAAATATTCTATTGCTGTTTTCTCTAAAAAAATGGACTTTAGAATACTGTTATTTAATGCATATTTAATATAAAACTCTTTTAATCACCTGATGCATATTGGTATAGGGGCAACTAGTTTCTTCTAATTCCAAATTATCAGCATTAGCAATTGCAGAATCCAAATTATCTTTCAAATCATTAAAAATATCTGCTTTTGCCTTCAATTGCTTAACTGTATACTGGGTCTGAAACTTTCTATTATATTCAGCTCTAAATGTTTCGCAGCATTCTTGGGCATCCTTAAAAGGCTGACTGGTTTTCTTCAAATGCAATAAAAGCCAATATTCATAACAAGGAACCGAAACAGCATCTACAAAACCTGCTTTTCTACATTGCTGAACAACTTTCTTAAATTTTTCATCCTCACAATCATCTTTATCAAAAAGACAATAAATCTGCACAAATTCCTTATCTGTAAAAGAATTTAATTTCTCTTTTGCACTTCTTAAAACATTTTCAGGGCTTGTCCCATCTGCTTCTTCGGCTTTAATATTAATATCTTTGGCTCTCCCCAATCCCTGCATATAGTATTTTGAAGATTTACTGTCCTCACAAATAAACAGATGCAAGGGACGTAATTGTTTATTCCTTTGAGTCCTTGCCATCGTTTAGTCTCCATTTATATTGGGAATAGCACCAAAGATGCCATACATATATTCATTGTAAAAAGCACCTTTTTTTCTTTTGATTTGTTTGAAATCACTCAAAGAATATAAATCGCTGGAATAGCCATTTTCCTTGGACACAAACCAAATTTGGTCTCTGGTCAGATGCTCTCCATCCATCAAATAGTGGGCGTGAGAAGTGAAGATAAGCTGTGCTCCTTTCGGATTTGTTTCGGGATTATTAAATAAGCTAACTAAGTATTTTACCAAATGAGGATGTAAGGATTTATCAAGCTCATCAATAAAAAGTATTTTACCATTTTCCAATACAGGTAATACATCATCAGATAAAGCCAATAAAATAATTGTGCCTTCTGATTCCTCTTCTTCAAAATTGAATGCAACTTCTTTTCCATTTTCACTTTTATGTATGGAAAAAAGCCCATCTCTGTTAGAAACTAATCTATCAATATGAATATCCGCCTTGTTCAAAAACTTTGTTCTTTCTTCTAAATCAAGGTCTCTTTTGGCGATATCACTTCTTAAATTTAATTCATACGGAATTGAAAGAATTGCAATATCCATAACTATCCAATTATAGATATTCAATATATGTGGGTCTTGAATATTTCTATTATTCACCAATTCACTAATCAAAAGCCTGTTTTTTAAGGTTTGCTTTGCAAATTCGTTATCCAAACCATATGGACTAACAAAATCTTCTAATGTCCGCTTGAATAGACACTTTTCTCTTTTATCTTCTGAAAGTTCAGTATAAAAAGCTTCTTCCCTCGCAATTTCAGTATCATTTAATTCTATAAAATATCTGTAAGCTATTCCATTTTTAATGAATTCACATTCAAATTTTGAATTTTTTTGTTCATCATAAAGTTTATATGAGGGAAGTTCCATTGATTCATTTAATCTTTTTAAATAGCTGCTTTCCATTAAATGCTGAAAATAGTTCATTGCTTCAATAAAATTAGACTTGCCAGAAGCATTCGCGCCAAAAATTGCTGATGTCCTATAAACACAAGGTGCTTTTTTATAGCCAGTTTCAATAGCATTGCTAATGGAACCATTATTAGTTAATGGTTCCATTGAAAATTCAGCCTCATCTTTAAAACTTTTATAATTACTAAACTTGAAGTTTATCAGCATACAATCACCATTCTTTGCTTAAAATTTACACAGATTTATAGATAATATAGATAACACTTCAAAATAAGTCAACAAATACTTTATCTTGTTGCTCAATGCCAATTTTAGAAAACACCCAATATTGGCAAAAATCTAAAATAGAAATTGATTTTTGCATCTTCTGATGCTATATTCTATTTTAGAAAATGTCTAATATTGGTAATTTTCTAAAATGAGAGGATAATATGGAAGTAAAAAGAGAATATTATTTAAACCAATTAATATCCCATAAACACAATGGACTGATTAAAATTATCAGCGGCATCAGAAGATGTGGCAAATCTTATCTGCTTTCCGAATTATTCAGAAAGCACTTGTTGGCAGAAGGTGTTAAAGAAGACCATATTATCCATATTGCTCTTGATGATTATGAAAAAAAACAATATCGCAATCCTGATAATTGCTATCAGTATGTCAAATCCAGCATAAAAGATGATGAAATGTATTATCTGTTGCTTGATGAAGTGCAAATGATGGATAGTTTTGAAGATGTTTTAAATGGGTTTCTGCATATTAAAAATTTAGATGTTTATGTAACAGGCAGCAATTCAAAATTCCTTTCTTCTGATGTTGTAACAGAATTTCGTGGCAGAGGAGATGAAATTAGAGTCTATCCATTTAGTTTTGCCGAATTCTATTCTGCTGTCGGTGGAGATTGGAGCGATGCTTGGCGAGAATATTATACATATGGTGGAATGCCTTTAATATTATCAAAAAAAACAGATGAAGAAAAAGCCAAATATTTACAAGACTTATTCAAAGAAACTTATATCAGAGATATTGAAGAACGAAATAAAATTAAAAACAATGACGAACTGGAAGAATTGATAAATGTGATTGCTTCTGGAATTGGCTGTTTAACTAATCCTCAAAAATTAGTAAGCACATTCAACAGTGTGAAACATATTGATATTTCTCTTCCCACAATTAAGCAGTATTTAGACTACTTGCAGGATTCGTTCATTATCAACAAAGTTTTACGATATGATATAAAAGGTAAAAAATATATCAGCACACCATCAAAATACTATTTCACAGATATTGGATTGCGAAATGCCAGACTCAATTTTCGCCAACAGGAAGAAACACACATTATGGAAAATATCATCTATAATGAACTGAATATCAGAGGCTATGAAGTAGATGTTGGTGAAATCGGAATTTTAGAAAAAAATGGAACAGGATATACAGAGAAAAAGATTGAAGTTGATTTTGTAGCAAGTAAAGGCAGCAAAAAATATTACATTCAATCAGCCCTGATAATGCCCACCGAAGAAAAGAAAGCCCAAGAAGAAAGGCCATTGCTTAAAATTGCCGATTCGTTTAAGAAAATCATTATCGTTAAGGACAATATCAAACCTTATCACGATGATAATGGAATTGGTTTCATTGGATTAAAAGATTTCTTATTAGATATGAACAGTTTAGATTTCTAAAAGTCCATTTGCTTCATAAATCCCAACTAATTTATCACCCAATGCTAAAATAGTCGGAATTTTTGTTGTTTCCATTTTAGAAAATACCAAATATTGGAGATTTTCTAAAATGGAATAAAAGTTTTATAAATTTCCTTATCGGTAAATTTTGGAGTTTTTGAATATCTTTTGAGTTAAAAATTTCCCCATCGGTAAAATTTTGCAAACTAATTTTATTTCACCAACTATTGCATCGTCTAATAATCTCCGCAAAAGTCAATGAGAAAATATTAACCCAATTCTTACAATATTAACGATACAACAAATCAGTAATTTTCTTTATCAATCTTCAATTTAATTCCCAGCATATCTAAAATATATAAAACCTTGCCAACCTGACAGGTTTCCTTACCTGCTTCCAAATCAACAATAAAACGCACCCCAACATTACTTAATCCTGCTAATTGCGATTGAGTTAATTTTTGTTCCTTGCGTCTCTTTTTTATGATATTTGCCAAATCCTTTGTTTTCATAAATCCACTCATCTATAAAATTTAAATTAAAAAGTAAAAACAACTGAATTAAGTACGATTCTCTGCAAAAAAACAACACAAAGAACTATACTCATTAAGACAATTATTCAAAATAATTTAATTTGAAGCAAAAAGATTTGTTTCTCTTGCAATCCAATCCCTTATGAAACGTCCTACTTTTGAGACGTTTTCCTTCTTTT
>USGC01000049.1 GCA_900554095.1 uncultured bacterium | reverse complement strand
ACTTGCTCAACTAAAATCAACCGTGCAAATTGATGTAAAAATGTCATTTTAGAAAAGCTTAATTTAAAATCCGCGCGGTTTGAAACGATTGGTGAAAGCCCGCAGGATGAACCAATTACAAACACAATTTCACTTGTACCTTCATTTGTAAGCGTTTCGATTTTTTTCGCAAACTCAACAGAAGAAAGCATTTTGCCTTCAATCTCAAGAGTAATTACGAAGGATTGGGGCTTGATATGCGTTAAGATTTTTGCTGCTTCGTCGTCCAATACTTTTGGAATAAGATTTTCATCTTTAATCTCAATAGGATTAATTTCAATAACTTCAACGCTTGTATAAGGTCTTAGACGTTTAAGAAATTCATCAATACCGTCTTTCAAAAATTTTTCTTTTAATTTTCCTAATGCGATTATTTTTATATTCATTAATCTTTCGCCATATACACTGTAGTTGACGGAAAAGCAAAGTCAATTCCTTCTTCTCTGAAACGTTTTACTGCTTCTAAAATGACACTTTCTTTAATTTTCAAATATTTCGCATAAACATTTGTTTTTGTATAAGCGCTAACTTTTATGTCAATTGAGCTTGCAGAAAGAGTTTCAACATACACGATGAAATCGTTGTGAATGTCTTTGTTTTCCTGAAGAATTTCTTCTAAAACAGAAACAGCGCGCTTTAACTTTTCATCACTCGTATCGTATGTAACGCCGAAAGTTTCAAAAATTCTTCTTTTGTGCATAGCTGAAACGTTTTTGATAACTGTTCCTGAAACAATATCGTTAGGAAGGATTATGAGAGAATTATCCATGGCTCTGATTTTGGTTGAGCGCATGTTAATTTCTTCAACCGTCCCTTCGTTGCCGTTAACACTTATAAAATCGCCAAGCTGGTACGAATGGTCAGAGAGAATTCCGAGAGTTCCGAAAACATTCGCGATAGTTTTTTGAGCCGCAAAGCCAACAGCCAAACCGGTTATCCCAAACCCAGCAATCAGTGATGACATTGAATATCCATGACTTTGCAAGAATGAAGCTAATAGAAAAAATACAACTAAACCCTTAAATATATTGCTCAAAATAGGTACAAACCTTGCTAAAGATGAATTTAATCCTGAATTGAGTTTTTCCTTTAATTTTCTGTCAAAAAGCTCAATTAGTTTAAAACATGCAAACCCGATTATAAAAATTATAATAAGCTCGACAATAAATTTTATACGCAAAGCTGTAAGAAGCTTTTCAATTTTATCAGAAAATTCATAAATTTCGTTAATCATATATCCCTCAACGTCGTAACTTGTATAAAAAAAGTCCTTTGAGCAGGACTTTTTCAAGAAAGCGGAAGACGAGATTCGAACTCGCAACAACCTGCTTGGAAGGCAGGGACTCTAGCCATTGAGTTACTTCCGCATGTATTTAATTTTTACTTTTTTATAATATATTGAAAAAAAATTTTTTGCAACCATTTTTTTAGAAAAGCGACTAATTCTTAAGGATTAATTCTTAACTGTTATAGCTGTAGTAAAAAGTTATTCTCGGGGAGGGTGAAAATGTTTGAAAAAAGCGTTATTATATATTTGTAAGCTTGTTATATCCAGGCACTTTTTTCGGGGTTGCGACAAGATTTTTTCTTAGAGCGGGTTTGGTTGAAAATATAGCAAGCTTATTCCTTAAAAGATTTAATCATAGGATACTATGTACAATATAAATATCAATGGTTTTCACGTTTGATATACTAGGCTTGGCAGAAATGTTAAGTCTTTTTTTTGCGAAATTTTTATGTTTTTGTTAAACTTTATTTGTTAGATTAATAAGGAGTTTTATTTATGACAAATGAAGTTAGAGCGAGCCATATCTTAGTAAAAACAGAAGATGAAGCAAAAGAGCTTTATGTCAGAATTCAAAATGGCGAATCATTTACTGAACTTGCTGAAGAATATTCACTCTGTCCTTCAAAACAAAATGGCGGAGATTTAGGGTTTTTCGGGAAAGGAATGATGGTTGCACCGTTTGAAAAAGCAGCGTTTGAACTTGAAGTCGGTGATGTTTCAGAACCTGTTCAAACACAATTCGGCTGGCACTTAATTTATTTGACCGGGAAAAATTAATTATGAATGAAGTTTTATCAAAAGCCCGTGAGTTTATGAAATCAGAAAAAATTGATTTTCTGCTGGTTAATTCAACAAATGAGTTTCTTGTTGAGTACAACGAACTTTGTGCAAATGCGCGATATAAGCTCACAAACTTTAGCGGCTCAACAGGAGATGCGCTTTTGGGCTTTGATAAACTTTATCTATTTGTAGACGGAAGATATCATATACAAGCGGATTTGGAAACCGACCCGTCTGTTGTTACAGTCGTAAAGCTTGCAGCGGGTCAGAAACTTTTAACGGAAATTGCTAAAAGAGTGCCAGCGGGTGCCGTTGTTGGCGTTAATGCAAAGAAAAATTCGCAAGTCCGCGTTGAAGCAATGGAAAAACAATTCAAAATAAAGCTCCTTAACTCTGACGGAATCCAAACAGAAACAGAGATTTCAGAAAATATTGAGGCCGTTGATGAAAGTATCGCGGGATTGTCAAAAGATGAGAAGATTTCTAAACTTCAGCGCACACTTGCAATTAATGAAAGCATTCTTTTAACAAACCTGGAAGATATTTCGTATTTGTATAATCTGAGAGATTTTTCAAAGCCATACTCTTCAAAAATTACGGCGAAAGCTTTAATTACAAAGCATTCCGATACACTGTTTACAGGCGAAAAAATTTCCAATTTTGATAAATGCATTGTTGCGGACGTGGTTTATGTTGATATAAACACAATTAATGCATACGATTACAGCCTTTTAGGCAAAAAAGCACGTCAGATGAAAGAAAATCCGGTGCTTGCAATGCGTACAATCAAAACAGATGAAGAAATTAATCATTTGAAAAAAGCCTTTGAAAAAACAGACAAAGCAATGTTTGCAATCCGTGATTATATTGAAAAAAACGATAACTTGACAGAATTCGATATTGCACAAAAGCTTGAAGAAGAATTCATAAGTTATGGTGCAAAAAATTTGAGTTTTAAATCAATAGTTGCAATTGATAAAAATTCAGCCCTTGCACATTATTCAAAATCATCAAAAGATCAATATTTAAAAGACGGAAGTTTGGTTCTGATTGATTGCGGTGCTTACTATGAAGGCGGCTTAGCAACTGATATAACTAGAGTTTTTGTAAAAGGCCGACCGGATGATTTGCAAAAACAAGTTTATACAACTGTTTTGAAAGCCTTTTTAAATTGTTTTAATTTTACAGTTAAACCGGAGACTTCAGGGTATGAAATCGACGCTTTGGCTCGTGAAATTTTTGCAGAAAATAAAATAGACGGATTTGAATTTAACCATGGGCTGGGACACGGCTTAGGGATAAATGTACACGAATGCCCTCCGAATTTAAGCTGTAATGAAATTGCAAAGAGCACACTTGCTGAAAACATGTGTTTTACAATTGAGCCCGGGCTTTATAACAAAGAACATTTTGGCGTAAGACTTGAAAATTCGTGTTATCTAAAAGACGGAAAAATAAACTCTTTTACAAAAATGTGTTATGAGGAAAAGCTAATTGACGAAACTCTTTTAACAGATACCGAAAAACAATGGCTGAAGTCTTTTGAGGTGATGTAGTGGAAAAGATTACAAGCGTAAACAACGAACTCGTAAAACAAACAGTAAAATTGCAGCAAAAAAAATTCAGAGAACTTGAAAACAAATTTCTGCTTGAAGGCTTCAAATCTATTTCCGAGGCACACGATTGCGGTATAAAAATCGAATATGTATTTGTGCAAGAGGACAAAACAGATATTTATAATTTTGTAAATGACAAAATAATTCCGACAACACAAGACGTATTAAAAAAAATATCAACAACAGAAAGTGCGCCTGATGCTGTGGCAGTCGGAGTGCAAAAAAGGTACAAGTTTAGTGATATAAAAAATGTTGAGCGGGCACTGCTTTTGGAAAATATTAAAGACGCCGGAAACCTTGGCACAATTTTAAGAACTTCCGCTGCATTTGGTGCTGATATGGTAGTTTTGTATGGGAACAGCGTGGATTTATACAATCCAAAAGTCGTGCGTTCATCTGTCGGATGTCTTTGGAAGGTGCCGGTCATAATAGTTAAAGATTTTGATGAATTGAAAAATTATTTTGGAAATTTCACAAGAATTGCAACTCTGCCGCGTGCTGCTAATTTTTTGGCAAATTTTAAAGTACAGACGCCTTTCCTTGTTATGTTTGGAAGTGAAGCCGACGGTTTATCCTCAGAATTGATTGATTTTGCGACAGATGAGGTTAAGATTGAAATGGAAAAAAATGTTGAATCTTTAAATCTAAGTATTTCTTGCGCTGTGGTCCTTTACAAATTGTTAATGTACTAGCAAAAAAAATTCTGTTTGATTTTTCTATTAATATGATATTTTAGAAGGGGAAAGTATAAGTGTTAAACAGCGTTACACCAAGACCATTTCCAAATATGAATAACCGGCAGTTTTTGACGATGAGTATGCCTGCCAGTCAGCAGACTTCGCCTTCGGCACCGGAAGAAAAGAATACTGATGTCGCTTCAAAACCCAAAAAAGACCTGGCTTTAGTTAAATACATACTAGGTGCATGTGTTCTTGCCGCTTCTGCAATTGCCTCTGTGAAAATCTATAAAATGGCTAAAAATGCCAAAATTTCTAAAACCTCTGCTAACTCCAATGAAACAGAACAGAGATTTCGCGATAATTTTCTGGAAAAGATAAAAAGTGTCGCAGAACTTGTTAAATTTGACGATGCTCCAATGATTAGCAAACCATTGGGAAAAAGCGGTATAAAATTGGTTAATGACATTGTTCAAGATACTAATCTAAAACGCACAAGATTTTTTAATAAAAAAGGAAAAGAATTTGCTTCTGTTTTCTGGGATGAAAAAGGCGGAATATTCAGCTATTCTCTGAAAAACGAATTTAATCGTGTCATACGCACATACAACGAGCACGGGGACAAAAGAATAAGTGTTTATTCCTATAACAATTCAAAATCTTTAGCAAAAGATTTTCTGCCTAAAGAATAAATAAAAATTTACAAAAAGCCTTTTTGCCGGCACTTTTGTAGTAAAATATTTTTATGGATATTTTGGAAGTCAAACAAATTTGGAATGAAGTCAAAGCCGAACTTCGTGAGATAATCCCCGCCCATGCATTTTATGCGTGGCTTGACGCTATAGAACCAGCGGGATTTGATAACAATATTTTTTCACTCATAACTGTTCACCAGATGGCGCCGCAAATCGTCAGACAATCGTATTACAAACAAATTATTTCGTCGCTAAAAAAACATATAGGACGTGATGATATTGATTTTTCGCTTTCATATGATGCTGATTTGGCTGCAAAATATGTTAAAGAAAAGAAAAGAGAAAGTGCTAAACCGCGAGTAAGACCGCTTTCAGAAGAAGCAGAAGAGGAAAAACGAGCATTAGAAAATTTAGCTAAAATGCAGTCTTTTTCCAATCTTAATCTAAAATATAAATTTGAAAACTATGTTGTTGGCGAAAACAATCGTTTTGCTCACGCTGTTGCAATGGCCGTTGCCAAAAACCCCGCTAAAAAATATAATCCGCTTTTTATATACGGCGCTTCAGGACTTGGTAAAACGCACCTTATGCAGGCAATTGGACACTATATTATTTTTAATAAACCTAAACTTAAAGTTCGTTATATTAAAACAGAAGACTATTTTAATGAAGTTATTAAAAATATTCAATACAATGACAGAGTGTCTCGAATGGATAAATTCCGCCAAAAATACAGAAATATTGATGTTCTGTTGATAGATGACATCCAATTTTTGGAGTCTAAAAAAGCCACAATGGAAGAAATTTTCCATACATTCGACAGTCTTCACAACAATAATAAGCAAATAGTAATTACATCAGACCGCCAGCCAAAAGACATACCTACACTGCCGGAGCGCCTGAGAACTCGTTTTGAAATGGGGATTATGGTGGATATTACGCCTCCTGATTTTGAAACACGTGTTGCTATTATAAAAAATCTTGCGGAAAGCATTTCGCTAAATGTTCCCTTTGATGTTTATGAATACATTGCAAATAATTTTATTTCAAACGTCAGAGAATTGGAAGGGGCATTTAATAAAGTCAGTGCATACGCCGATATTGAAGATACACCAATAACACTTGATTTTGCCAAAAAAGTGCTGGGATGTGAAGCCGTTAAAAAAGAAATTAATATCGAAGATGTAGCGCGTGCAGTGGGCGATTATTACGGGGTAAGCCTTTCAGACTTTCTAAGTGCTTCCCGTAATCAGCGAGTTTCAAGCGCCCGGCATGTTGCAGTTTATTTAACACGTGAGATTACGGGCAAAAGTTTTGAAAATATCGCAGAGTTTTTTAATAAAAAGCATACGACTATGCTTTATTCATACGAGAAAATCCGCGATGAACTTAAAACAAATAAAGAGCTTGATCGCAGTATTTCAGAAATTAGAATTAAATTGAAAGAAGAAGAATAGATTATGTACGATTATATAAAAGGAATTTTCGCAACAAAAAACAGTACATCAAAAGGGTTTTTCCTTACAATAGAAGCCGGCGGCATAGGTTATCTTGTTGAAACAACATCCAGAGATTTTGCCACAATTGAGCAAACCGGAGTTGAAGGCAAAGTTTATACAATCCTGATTCACAGGGAAGACAAAATGTCCCTGTGTGGCTTTTTGCACCGTGAAGAACGTGATATATTTTCTATTTTAACGTCGGTTTCCGGTGTCGGAAGCAAAATGGCGTTGACACTTTTGGATGAATTTCAATCATCAGAGTTAATCGGGTTTGTAATCCAGGGAAATTACAAAGAGCTTACGCGTGCCAAAGGGGTCGGGCCAAAACTGGCGCAGAAGATAATTCTTGAATTAAAAGATAAACTTATGAATTACAATGAAACAGCGCCGATTGATGTAAAAACCGCTCAGCCGCAGAATTCGCAAAACATGGACGATGCGCAGATGGTTCTTATATCACTTGGTTATGAGCGCGAAGAAATTAAAAACGCAATGTCAAAAGCATTTTTAGTCTTAAAAGAAAACGCGTCTGCCGAAGAAATCCTAAAAGAATCCCTCAAAATTTTATCGGTATAAAACTATTGAACACCTTTGAATAAGTCATCTAAAGTTACATCCAAGGCTTTTGAGATATTGAAAACCAGTAATGCAGAAGGGTGTTGTAAGCCTCGTTCAATATTACTTATGCTTGTTTCACTGGCATCAACTTTTTCAGCCAGCTCAAACTGGGAAAACTCTTTGCGTGTTCTTTCTGCTTTTATGTTTAATCCTAGTATTTTTAAATTTTTATTCATCATTCAACATCTTTAAACAGTTCATCTAGGCTTACTTGTAAAACTTTAGCGATGTTATAAATTGTAACAGCATTAGGAATTTGAACCCCGCGTTCAATCGCACTGATGGAATTAACACTAATATTTATCTTTTCAGACAATTTCGCCTGAGATAAATCTTTTCTTGACCTTTCAGCTTTGATATTCAAACCTAGTTTTTTCATATTCATAATTATTTATTATTAAACATTGACATTAAACTTGCAACATGGTATATTTGTATAAAATACATGTAAACTTGTATAAATTTAAAAATAACTATTATTAAAGAGGCTCTTATGAATATTGAAGAATTAAAAAAGATCAAAATGACTTCATTTGAATTAAAAGACTTATCTCAAACACTTCTTGCTGCGCTGGTTTATACATGCGAAAACGGCAACAATCCCGATAATCTTGTAACTTTAGCCGAAATTGTTGCCGAAAAAAGTAAGAATTTATTCAGTGAATTAAATCCATAAACTGTGCATGAACATAACGACGAATGCTGCAATTACCATTGCCGGGCCGAAAGGCAGCATTGTGAAATCTTTTGGCTCCTTCAGTCCCGCCAAAATCTTGCGGCATGTGTAAATGCCAAGGATTAAGAAGGCCAGCATTGAACTGTACAGCAAAAAGATATTTTCTAAAAATCCGTTCTCATTCAAATACCAAAATGCACCCGCAAATATGAAAAATCCAACAAGCGGAATAAGTGTTGAAAAATCTTTATTTTGTACAAGCCGTTTTGCAAAAGCCGGAAGTACCATAACCATTTGAACACCCACTGCAAGAGCAAGTATTATTAAAAGCGGCTTCCATCCGAAAAACGCCCCAAGTCCTGCTGCGATATATGAATCGCCTTCACCGAATGCACGCCGTCCGACAAGTAAATATCCAAGCCGTGCCAATGCTTCCATCACAACAACCCCCGCGATTAAGCCGAGTATTGAGTTAACCAGCGGAATATGTATTACATCGAGCAAGTTGGTTTTCCAAAAAAGTGTGATGTATGTGTTGAAAATTAATCCGACTGCAATCAGAAAATAAGCGTGATTAACGCAAATTACTTTTTCTCTGATATCGGTTACGGCAAGAACTATCATTGTACACGCAGCCAAAAGCGCAAAAATTGTTACGGCTGAAAATCCGAATACCCAAAAAACAGATAAAAACGTCAGTCCTGTAAATGCCTCAACTAACGGGTATTGAATACTGATTTTCTCTTTGCAGAATGCGCATTTACCTCTTAAGAAAAGATAGGATAATATTGGAACATTGTGCCAAGGTTTTAATTTATTACCGCATTTCGGGCATTTTGAAGGCGGCAGAACAATTGATTCTCCGCTCAAACCTCTTAAAACTACTACATTTAAAAAGCTTCCAATAACCGTTCCGATTACAAACACAAACAGTGCGAGTAAAAGTAAATATTCCATTTTTATTCTCCGTTATTCTTAATCATTTCATACATGCGGCTTAACGCCTTTTTCAACCTTCTTGAAACCTGCATTTGAGACATATTCATTTTCTCAGAAATCTCTCGCTGGTTCAAATCTTCATAATAACTTAATTCAATAATTTCTCTCAAGTCCGGCGGCAGACGTTTGATTGTACTTGCAAGCATAATCTTATTTTCATAAGAATTCATAAATTCCTGATAATCGTTAGCCGGAATTTTATCCAAAAGCGGCATTTCTTCATCGTCGCTCATAAAAGATTGGTCTAAAGACAGTGTACTTTTACATCTTTCAATCTCAATAACTTCAGTAATTTTAGCAGGCGGCAGGTCTAAATATTCTGCAATTTGTTCAACAGAAGCGTCTTCAAAACCGGCTTCGGCGAGTTTTTTTCTTGCAGTACTTATTTTGAACATAAGCTCCTGCAATTCACGCGGGGCTTTAATGATAGACGCTTTGTCGCGCAAGTAGTGTTTAATTTCGCCTTTTATAAAATACGTTGCATAAGTTTTAAATTTTGTATTCATATCAAGTCTGTAAAACTCAATGGCTTTTATAAGCCCGAGCGAGCCGACTTGAATTAAATCTTCATTAGAAATTCCGGACTGTAAGGCAATAGTATTGGCAATTTTTTTTACCAAATCCATCGCTTCTTCAACTATTTTTAAATGAAGCATTCTTTTTTTCTTTTCGTCTTTAGTGTTCTTAAACGAAATTAAAAGTGCGTCTAACGCTTCAAATTGTCGTTCTTTTGTTGTGTCCAAAAATATAATCTCCGATCCTATAATAAATTATAGCATAACTTTTTCAGAATTAAAAATAATTTAATTTTATTTAATATTTTAATTTGTTTAGAATTTTTGTGATATGATTTTAACATAGTTTTAAGTAGGAAAAAGGGAAACGAAAAATGATTACTATCAAAGATGTTGAACACGTTGCAAAATTAGCCAGATTAGAATTAACAGAAGATGAAAAAGAATTGTACACAAAGCAATTGGGCGATGTCTTAAAATATGTTGATCAAATGAATGAAGTCGATACTTCAAATGTAAAACCGATGACACAAGTTATTGATTTTGTAAATGTTATGAGAGAAGACAAAGTTGTTTATGAACAAACAAAAGAAGGGAATTCCTATATCGGGAAAAGTAGTATTTATTACACCTCCAACTCCAACCTAATATGGGCTATCAATGTTCCGACAGACATTCCCCATACTTACGAAAAAGCAGACTTTTTGGAGGCTTATCCTCATTTCAAAGACTGGGCTACTTCAGGCGGGAATCAAAACAAAGACTGGTACGAGAACTCAACAGGAAATCGCAACGATAGCTACCTGATCAAACAATGACTTCAACAATAAAAACTAAAGAGACTTTTGGGCATATCAAAAGCCTCTTTAGTTTTATTACTGATCTAATCTCTCCCTTAAACTCTTTAGCCACTCTCTATTCCTTTTTTCAAACAAGAGTGTACCCCACCCGATAGCTAATATACTACACGACACAC
>USGC01000048.1 GCA_900554095.1 uncultured bacterium | reverse complement strand
CCCCCCCCATTGATTTTTAAGGAAAAATAATTTATTCATGCGTGTTACTCCTTTCAATGTTATTATAAAACATTTTTTAAAAAATTCAAGTCTGAGTGTCAAACATTTTCGTGCTATAATCATTTTGACCAGAGGAAACTTATGCAAATCTTGCAAACAAAAACTTATACAGGCGCACAAATCTTGATAGATACCCTGTGCAAATTAGGGATTGAGTGCATTTTCGGATATCCGGGTGCTGCTGTGCTGGAGGTTTATGACGAACTTTCTAAAACCCCGCAGATTAAACATTATCTAATGCGCCATGAGCAAAGTGCAGTTCACGCAGCAGAAGGCTATGCGAGGGTTTCTCAAAAATGCGGAGTTGTGCTTGTTACATCTGGCCCCGGGGCGTCGAATACTATTACAGGAATTGCAAATGCATATTTTGACGGGTTCCCGCTCATGGTAATCTCAGGTCAGGTTGAAGGTACTTCAAATTCCTCATTTCAGCAGCTTGACTTTGTTTCAGTCGCAAAACCTTGTGCAAAAAAAGTTTTTCCGGTTAATTCAGTAAACGATTTGGAAAATACTCTTAAAAGTGCATACATTACGGCAATGTCAGGTAAAAAAGGCCCCGTTGTAATAGATATTTCGCGAGATATTTTTCGTCAATGCGTGGAATTGAAAAATACTTCTTTGAACTTATGTGATGATTTGCAAGACAAGGATTTTCAGTTTAAGGAAATAGTTAAAGTATTGAAAAGCGCAAAATCTCCTTTAGTCGTTGTTGGAGGCGGAATAGTACATGCAAATGCATGTGAAGAGTTACGAGACCTTTTGAAAACTACCGACCTCCCCTCTGTAACTACAATGATGGCTGTCGGCGCAATTCCTCACAATTCAAAAAACTATTATGGGATGATAGGTGTTTACGGAAAAGAAGAGGCGAACAAAGTCTTTGAAGATGCTGATACTATATTGTCGTTAGGCGCTCGATTTAACGACAGAGTTACATCCGCAATAAAAAATTTCGAAAGTAAAAAATTAATCCAGATTAATATTGAGGCTCATGATTTTGTTGAAGGTGGTATTTGTGTAAAAGCGGATTTGAAGGCCTTTTTAACCAGCTTCAATAGAGTAATGCAAAATTTCAATTATCCTCATTTATCATATTGGCAAAAAGAAATTCAAAATAGAGACTTTGAACATAATAGAAATGCTCAAACCAGCCGGCTTTGCGCTGTTGATGTAATAAAAGCCATAAGTAATTACACAAAAACTTTGTTGCCAATAGTTGCAACGGAAGTCGGACAGCACCAAGTTGCTGTGGTGAATAATTTTGAGATTAATGAACCTCGAAAACTCCTTACATCCGGAGGCTTTGGGGCAATGGGGTTTGGTTTCCCGGCTGCGATTGGGGCGTGTGTTTGGCAAGATAAATTTCCAGTCATATGTATTACGGGAGACGGCTCATTTCAGATGAATTTGCCGGAACTTGCGGTATGTATGGATTACAACCTGCCAGTCAAAGTTTTTATAATTAATAATGGCAGTCTTGGCCTTGTTAGGCAATTGCAGGAAGAGCAATGCGAAGAGCGATATTTTGAAACAGCGATTTCTTCTCCTGATTATGTGAAGCTTTCGCAAAGTTACGGGATTGACGCGATAAGAGTTGATAAGCACTGCGACATTATGCCGGCGCTTGAGTGCGCATTTAAAAACAAATCACCGTTTGTTGTTGAGTTTATGACAGTTTCAGACGAGAAAGTCTAAATTAATTATCCATCTGATCATAAACTTTTCGGATTTCTTGAATATCCTGCCACATTTGCCATTTAGGACTGCCGACTTCGCGGCTGTCGTTGCGCAAAAGATATGACGGATGGTAAATAGGCATCATTTTAGAAAAGTTTGGGCCTTCAAACCATTTGCCGCGGATTTTGGTAATCCCTTGCGTTGAGCCAAGCAAAGACTGAACCGCAACGCGTCCGCATAATAAAATAATCTTAGGTTTTAAAATTTCTATTTGCGCGTCCAAGTGCTCGCGGCAAGCCTCTTTTTCTTCAGGCAGCGGGTCGCGGTTTTCCGGAGGGCGGCATTTAAGAGTATTACATATGTAGAGGTGCTCTTTTCGTGAAAAACCGACTGAGGCAAGGATTTTGTCCAAAAGCTGCCCGGCTTTTCCGACAAAAGGCTCGCCTTTTTGATCTTCATAATATCCGGGTGCTTCTCCTATCAACATCATCTTGTGGTTAGGTGTACCGCCTGAGAAAACCGTGTTCGTGCGGGTTTTGCAGAGCGGGCACTTTTGACACTTGAGGCATTTTTCTTTAACCTTTTCTAATTCAGAAATTTCATTTTCTGTAACAATCATAGCGAAATCCAATTTTATTTTTTAGGAACATCTTTAAAAAGTTCATCAACAGAGATGCCAAGAGCGTTGGCGATGTCAAAAATGATAAAGGCTGAGGGCGTTTGGCGGCCCTGCTCAATCTGGCTGATTGAATGCTGGCTTACATCGATTTCAAAAGCTAATTCTTGCTGTGATAATCTTTTTCTAACTCTTTCAGCTTTGATATTTGCAGATAAAATTTTTAGTCTTTCATCTCTCATTGATAATATTATTTCATATTGACAAATTATGCACAAGTATGTATAATGAATATGGTTAGTAGTATACTTACTAAAATAGTTGATATATTTAAGGTGGATTATGGCTGAAGATTTTCGGTTGTGTTCATTTCTTTTCTTTTTGTTGCTATCAAAAAGAAAAGAAACGAACCAAAGAAAAGAAAAAGACGCGCACCGCTTAGCGGCTCTAAAGCTTGAGAAAAAGCTCGCAAACTCGCTGGGTGTCAGCTTGGGCTTGATTCAGTCCCTATTAACCGCGCCGCTCAGACAGTGCTCGCTCACCGTCCTCAAGCTTAAGTGCCGCTAAATAATATAAAATTTAACTCAACTCAACAACACCACTTTGGAGGTAACAAAAAAAAAACTTATGAAAAAACAAAACGAATTGCACCGGCATACTTTGGCCTTGATGGAAGTTCAAGACAAAATGTCTACGATCTTAAATAATTTCAAAATCCTCAAAAATGCCGTCGAAAATGATGCTGATATTATTTATCTTATTGATTTTGTCGAATTTATTAACGATAAACAGCTTGAGTTGGCAAAGTTTGTAGATGATTGCGTTTTTAATTCTAGTTCTCAGGAACGAGTACTGAAATAACTGCATTGTTGATATCAAGATATTTTTTTATCGTTTTGTTTAAATCCTCAATGCTTATGCTTTCAAGGTCTTTCAAATATTCCTCTATAAGCCGCAAATCCTCGCATACTGTCATATAATATCCGATTGTTTCGCCGATTTCTGAAACAGTTTCTGCTGAATATGCAAATCTGGCTTTGATTTTCTTTTTCGCCTTGGCTAATTCGCTTTCTGTAATAGGTTTTGCGAGTAGATTGCTTAATTCTGTTTTAATCATTTCCAGCGCTTCAGCCTTTTTTTCAGGTTTAAAGTTTGCCTGTATAAAGAAATTGTCGCCGTCTTTGAACTGGTAATGTTCGGAATTTATCATATTGAAAATTGGTTCAGGCTGTTTTTCCACCAGGTTTTGGAAAAGCCTTGATGATGTGCCGTCTCCAAAAATAATGCTGATTATATCGAGTGCGATTGTTGATTTTAAATCACAGGCTTTTGGACCGAGCCAGCCGAACATTGCATAAGAAGTATTTACGTGCGCGCTGTTTTCTATGTATTTTTCAGATTGTACTGGTGCGTCAATCTGATTTTCTTTTTTTGGCGCGTTGGGTCTGCCTTTAAAGTCAAATTCTTGCTCGACTTTTTTCAAAACTTCATCACGGTCAAAATCGCCAACGATTATCGTTGTAATATTTTCAGGAGAATAGAAAGTTTGGTAGTAATTCATAATATCTTCGCGTGTAACTTGCGAAATAATTTCAGGTGTACCAATTACGTCGCGTTTGTAAGGGTGGCTTGTGTACATGTTGAAATTACATGCGTTGTAAACTTTTGTCCAGGGCTGATCTTTACGCATTCTAATTTCTTCAATGACAACGTGGCGTTCTCTTTTTTCCTTCACTTCAGTGTCGTTCAAATCAAATGCCGGGCCTATTTCAAATTCCGGCAAAATCGGATCAAGCATCATATCTGCATGAAGTTCAATAGCCAGGTTTAAGTCTGCACAATTTTCTCCGCGCGGCAGGGTTACGTAGTAGAAAGTGTAATCTTTCCAGGTCGCGGCGTTAACGATTGCGCCCTTTGCCTCTAAAATCTTATCAAATTCGCCGGCTTTGTGCTTGTGCGTCCCCTTAAACATAAGGTGCTCAAGAAAGTGTGAAATACCGTTAATCCTGTCATCTTCATTGATTGAACCGGTTTTAACCCACGAACTAACGTTTACAAGCTCGCCTTCTTTATGGGCAAGCACGATTTTATGACCGTTCTCTCTTTCAAAAATTTCAACATCTTTAGTCAAATAAGGATATTTAACGGATATTTTTTTCATTAACTTTCTCCTCTTTTTTCTTTAGTATACACCAAAAATTTTTTTGTTGTATCATGCATGTATGATTAATCGTTTAAAAAATAAAGTTGTTGTATCCGTTCAGGCAATGCCTTCTGAGCCGTTGTACCTTGAAAAATGCATGGTGGCCATGATGAAGTCTGTAGTAAAAGGTGGCGCGGGCGGACTTCGTGTTGCGGGCGTGCGTGATGTTAAAAATGCTAAAAATCTTTTTGATATTCCTGTTATAGGGATTACAAAACCTGAAATTATCCCGCCAAATTGGCAGGAAATAGTTTACATTACACCCGAATTGAAGGATGTTATTTCACTAATTGACGCCGGGGCTGATATAATAGCCTTTGATGGCACTCAGCGCAAACGTCCGAATGGCGCGAATTTAGAAGAAATTATAAAGTATATCAAAATAAATAAACGGGTTTCTATGGCTGATATTTCAACTGTAGAAGAAGGAATTAAAGCGGCAGAAATGGGCGCAGATATGCTTTCCACAACGTTGTCCGGCTATACTCTTGAATCACCTTTGAAAGACGACGGGCCTGATTTTGAACTTTTAAAAGAGTTGGTTGAAAAAACAGATGTACCGGTCGTTCTAGAAGGCCGCATTTGGCACCCGCATGAGGTGGATAAAGCATTTGAACTCGGAGCACACTGTGTTGTAATAGGTTCGGCAATAACCCGCCCGCAGTTGATTACAAAACGCTTTGTTGCACGCAAGAAGTAAGGTAATATTATGAGAAAAGCTTTAGCCATTGATGTTGGCGGTACAAAGATTTATAACACTATAATTGACGAAAATGGTAAAATTATTGCAGAAATAGAAAAACGTCCCACTCCAAAAACATTTGACGAAATAAGAGAGGCATTGCTTGAAATTATAAAAAAATACGAAGATGATGTGGATGTAATAGCGTTTGCCTCAGCAGGTGCTGCAAATAATGAAAATACAGGCTTAATAGGTTCTACGGGCAACATTGCAAAAGGATACTCTAAAATGGATTTTCAAAACCTTAGCACGAAAAAAGTTTTCGTAGAAAATGACGCTAATGCAGCAGCCTGGGCGGAACATGTTCTAGGCGCTTCAAAAGGTTGTGCTCACAGTGTTATGATTACTCTTGGAACAGGTGTCGGCGGTGGAATTATTATAGATAATAAATTATTAAAAGGTAAAAGCGGTGCGGCGGGTGAAATGCATTTTAAATTGTACCGCGATAAGCGCCGTCAGTGTACTTGCGGGGCCTATGACTGCTTCGAAGCTTACGCATCGGGCACCGGGTTAAGAAAAACTGCGCAAGAAATGCTTAACAATCCGGATGTAACAACCTACGATGTAATTGACGGCGTTAAAAAAAACAATCCCGAAATGCAAAAAGTGTTTAACCGGTGGCAAGATGATATTCTTATTGGTATAGTCGGGCTTGCTGATATTTTCGATCCTTGCGTTGTTGTACTTTCCGGCTCAATGGCTGAATTTGTTGATACTGATTATTTAGAAAAAGAAGTTAATAAACAGATTGTAACAACGCCTACAACTATTAGAAAGGCCTCTGCGGGAAATTACTCGGGAATGATTGGGGCGGCTCTACTTGCTCTGGGTAAAGGTCTTGAAAGTACCGGAGACTGCGCTTAATGGGTAAGTCAAAAAAACGCATATTCCATAAAGGTATTAACGATCGATTGACGAATTTAAGCAGAGAAAGCGCAGTGAGAACGGCGGCCGGGCTTCTTAAAGCGGGAGACAGGGAGGCTTATAATTTGATTACGCTTTTTGGAATGACAGCTGAAGAACTCCTTGAAGCCGGCGCTCCTTATGAAATAGTTAAAAGTCTTGATAACATGTTCAAATAGTTTTTAGGAGAGGATTATGTTAAAAAAAATATGTTTTTGGCTGTCGAATTCGAGGTTATTTTCGCTTCCAATGACACTGATGTCTTGGCTTGCAGTGTTCATTGTTGCTGCAAAAGCCGGTGGTGATATAATAAACGGATTAATCGCCCTTGTCGGAATTTCTTTTGCTCACCTTGCAACGAATTTATTTGATGATTATGTTGATTATAAAGCTCTTTTGAAAACTCCTGAAAAACTTGAAAAAACAGTTAAAAGCAAATGCTCATACATCAAAAACGGCTCAGCTACTTTAAATGAACTGCTGATAACAGTTATTGTATATTGTGCAATTGCCTCATTAACAGGATTAATTTTAACAATTAGAGCTGGGCTTCCGGTAATAGGGCTTGGTGTGATTGGTGCGATTTTTGTTCTACTTTATGCCAGATTTTCAAAAGTCGGTTTGTCTGAGTTTGCGGTAGGTGCTGCCTTTGGACCGCTTCTGTTTGAAGGTGTGTATTTCGTTATGATGAAAAGTTTTTCTCTGGCGGTTTTAATTCTTTCATTTGCTGTTGTAATGTTTACAATCGGACTTCTGTACACCCATACCCTGCTGGATTTTGAGGGAGACAAATGCTCTCATAAAATGACTTTGTGCTGCCGCATAGGCGACAAGAACAAAGCACTCAATGGTTTAGGACTAATATATTTGTTAGGTTATTTGTTTACGGTGGTATATGGCGCTTACAGTAAGAACTACCTTGTTTTGATAACTTTTTTAACTATTCCGCTGGTAATTTTACTTTACAAATCAATGAAAATTTATAATGAAAATCCGAAGCAAAAAGAGCTGGCAAGATTTTACCACCTTCCGCTGGATAACTGGGATTTGATAGAATCCGAAGGAACCGAAAGCTTTTACTTGCGGCTGTTTATGGCTCGAAATATTATGATGTACTATTCAATTGTTCTTTGTATTATTTTATTATTTACTTAATCCGAATAATTCTTCATATGTAAGATGACCGCGTTCAAAAGCCAAACATACATCAATATTTTTTCTCGAGAAACAGAAAATTTCAATATTATCTATAAATTATTTTTTGAAAAAAATCAATCTCTGTGATAAAATCAATTTAGCAAAAAATAATACGAGGACAAAAATGAAAGAGAGTACAAATCAACGGTTAAAACCAGTTACAGCAAAAATTAATCAAAAAGGTAATCTTGAACTCGGCGGCTGCGATGTGGTTGAATTAGCGGAAAAACACGGTACACCGCTCTATGTTCTTGATGAACAGACAGTTAGAAGTATCTGTCGCGATTACAAAGAAGCCTTCAGTGGATACGAAAAAGTCAATATGATGTTTGCTTCAAAAGCCCTTTGTACAATGGCAACTTCAGCACTTTTGGCTTCAGAAGGTTTTGGATTTGATGTTGTTTCGGCGGGTGAAATTTACACTGTTTATAAAGCGGGCGTTGATATGTCTAAGGTTGTTTTTAATGGAAATAACAAATCTTTTGACGAACTTACTCTTGCTATAGAGCTTGGTGTCGGCAGAATTTCTGTTGATAACTTTTTTGAACTTGAGCTTTTGAATGAAATTGCAAAAGCGCATAATAAAATTGTAGATATTTTGTTAAGAATTACTCCTGGCATTGAGTGCCATACTCATGAATATATTCAGACAGGCCATCTTGATTCAAAATTCGGGTTTGACTTGACGCAGATTGATGAAGCTGTTGAGTTAATTTTGAATGACTATACAAATTTACAACTCCATGGGCTCCATGCTCATATTGGCTCGCAAATATTTGAAACAAAAGTATACGAAGATGAAATTGAAATTTTGATAAAAGAGCTGGCGCGATTAGACGAAAAATTTGGCATAAAACTAGATGAAATCAATGTTGGAGGTGGCTTAGGCGTAAAATACACCGATGCTGACTGTCCTCCATCGACTTTTGAAATCGCAGATGTAATCATAAATTCTTTAAAGAAAAACATAGAAAAGTATGGTATTGATGCGCCGTCGCTGTTTTTGGAGCCAGGAAGGAGCGTTATTTCAACGGCAGGTGTTACATTATATACAGTAGGCAGCTCAAAACAAGTGCCAAAAGGCAAAAAATATGTTGCAGTTGATGGAGGAATGGCTGATAATGCCCGTCCATCAATGTATCAGGCTCAATACAGGGCTGAAGTTGCAAACAAAAAAGACGATTGTGGTTTACAAAACGTTACAATTGCCGGCAGGTTTTGCGAAAGCGGCGATATTCTGATAAAAGATATTGAACTTCCACAGCTTGCTGAAGGCGACATTTTAGCCGTATATAACACAGGTGCGTACAATTATTCTATGGCGTCAAATTACAACAGAGTGCCAAAATCTGAAATGGTGCTTGTAAATAATTCAAAATCTGATATTATAATAAATAGAGAGACACTCGAAGATTTGATTTCACACGATATTGTCCCGGATAGGTTTAAAAATGTTTGATGACATAAGCAAATACTTACAATCTTTGTTTGGTACAATGGACTGGTCTTTTACCGGTACTAACGTCATTGAGATTGCAATTATTGCAATTGTATTATTTGCATTTTACAAGAAATTTATTAAAAATACACAATCTGAAAAATTTGTTAAAGGCGCATTTGTACTGATTTTCTTGTGGATTTTTTCAGAAATTCTAGTGCGTTTTGATCTGAAAATCCTTGGTGTGTTTTTAAAATCAATTGTTACGTTGGTTTCATTAAGCTTGATTGTCATATTCCAGCCGGAACTGAGAAGATTTTTGGGATATCTTGGACAGGCTGATTTTATATCAAAGTTTTTCGGCAGCAACAGCCACAAAAAAGCAAGTGAGAAAATTGATGTCATAAAAGAATTAATAGAATCAGTAAAATTTTTATCTAAAACTCATACAGGCGCCTTAATCGTTTTTCAAAATGATTTGAGCAATACATACTTTGACGTTGGAACTAAGCTGAATGCAGACCTTTCAACGGAACTTTTGCTTACAATTTTTCACCCTAATACACCATTACATGACGGCGCAGTTGTCGTAAGCGGTTCTAAAATAATTTCAGCGGGCGTCCTGCTTCCATTGACAGAAGACCCTAAGCTTAGCTGGAAATACGGCACGCGGCACCGAGCTGCAATCGGTATGACCGAAACAAGTGATGCGGCTTGTCTTGTTGTTTCGGAAGAAACCGGTGATGTTTCAATCGCGCTTGACGGAACTTTAAAGAAATACGAAGATCTTGTATCTTTGAAAGTTGATCTTGAAAAAATTCTGGGTTTGAAAAATAATGAAGACGAAGACAGAAAAAAAACAATTTTTAAGATAAATAATTTTATTGCTATCAAAAAAGTAGAAGACGAGAATAATTAAGAAAGACAAAATATATGCCCGAAAGAAAAATAACTTTAAAAGAGAGAATTTACATGATAATTAAAAAGTTAATTTTTCTTAGTATAGGTGCATTTGTTGCGGCTTTTGCCTTAGAGTGTTTTCTTGTGCCGAATAACATCATCGACGGAGGTATCGTCGGTATATCAATGATTATCAGCTATATAACGAAATTCAATTTAGGTTTGCTAATCTTCATTATAAATATTCCGTTCATATGTTTGGCATTCACTAAATTGGGTAAAAAATTTGTACTGCAAACTTTTTATGCTTTAGCGATGCTTGCTGTTGCTTTAAACCTTTTTGCCGGGTTTCATATAACCGAAGACTTACTTCTTGCAACTGTTTTCGGTGGTATAATTCTCGGAACCGGTGTAGGTATTGTGCTTAAGAATGAAGGTTCTCTTGACGGAACTGAGATTTTATCTTTGGTTTTATCCAAAAAATTTGGACTTTCTGTAGGTGAAATCATTATGGCTTTCAATATTTTTATATACATGGGGGCCGGGTTGGTTTTCGGATGGAATAAGGCTATGTATTCTATTTTGACATATTTTATTGCGTTTCGCGTTATAGATGTTGTATTGGAAGGTTTGAACAGTTCAAAATCCATCAGAATAATTTCTGACAAAGCTTACGAAATAGGCCAGGAATTAATAGAAAGTCTCGACATCGGAGTTACTTATCTTAATGGTATCGGCGGATTTTCCGGAGCTGAAAAAACAATTATCTATTGCGTTGCGTCGCGTCTTGAAATGTCAAAAATTAAAGAAACAGTTAAAAATATTGACCCTACCGCATTTATGTCTGTCGTTGCTGTTCACGAAACTTACGGCATAAGAAT
>USGC01000047.1 GCA_900554095.1 uncultured bacterium | reverse complement strand
ACAAACGAGTTTAGCCGCTCCGATACAATCGCGGTCTTTGGTTAACTCGGCTGACTTTTTGATAATTTCTGACATCTTCAAGACCGCATCCATGTTAATTCCGGCCTTGGATGAGGCAAGGTTTACTGATGAACAGAGGCGTTCAGTCTGTGCCAAAGCCTCCGGTATACTTTCTATTAAAAGTTTGTCGCCTTTTGTAAAGCCTTTTTCTACAAGTGCAGAAAACCCGCCGATAAAATTTACACCGACTTCAAGAGCCGCTTTATCAAGGGTTTTGGCTATTTTCACATAATCAGGATTTTTACACGCTTCGCCTATTAGAGAAATCGGCGTTACCGCAATTCTTTTATTAATAATCGGAATTGAATAGTCATTTTCAAGCTCATTGGCGTATTCTACAAGGTTTTTGGCATATTTTTTAATTTTGTTATAAATATTTTCGCACACAACGTCGACATCGCTGTCAATACAGTCGCGCAGGCTCAATGCCAGCGTAACCGTTCGGATATCAAGGTTATGAAGCTTAATCATATTAATGGTTTCTAAAATAAAATTTTCGTTAATCACCGCCATAATTCAATCCAAATATTCTGGCAAAATTCTTTGCCTTTACTCTGACTTTCAATTCTACGCGGCGGCTTTTTGCGTAATCTTCTTTGCCGTCGACAATAACAGGGTCATTAAAGCTTCGGCCTTCCACAACAAGCATTGAACGAAATCTGTCGCTGTTTGCTTTGTCGAAATTCGTTTTGAATGCGTATTCAGCAACAGAATTTGCACGTTTAAGGCTTAATTCCATGTTTTTTGAGAATTGTTCATCTTTGGTTTTGAGCCCCGCAAAAGACTGTGAATCCGTGTGCCCCTGTATAACTATGTTTGTAATCCCGTTTGCTAAATCTTCGTTTTTGAAGATTGTATCCAAATATATCGGTATAAATTTGTTTAAATACTCTTTTCCTTTTGGTGAAAGGGTAAAGCTGTTTACTTCAAAAAGCTGCAAGTCTGAAATCTTTACATTTCCGGTAAGCTTGTCAACTTCTGCGTCGATGTTTGCCTGTTTAAGATTGTCGACAAGTTCTTCCGCGGCTTTCATCTGGTTTTGCTGAAGCTTGATTGTTTCCTGTGTGAAACCCGTCATTGCAAGAACAAACAGCGTCATAAAGATAATTGCCAGCCCCAGCAAAAGGTCAGCCATGGTTGTCCAGAAGATGTTTTCGCCGGCGTCGATTGATGTGCTTTTCTTTCCGTAAATTCCCATTATCTCTCCCCGCTAAAACAAGTCGTCAACTACATCGCTTTTACCTTGATTTTTCGCAGCTTCTTTCATCTGTTTGTTCATAAGATTTATACCAAAAATCAAGTTTTCAAGATAAGGAACAAGGTTTGAAGCGATTCCGGAATTCATTGCGACCTTGAAGTTTTCCGGTATACCCGCAATCAAGTGCTGCAAGTTATTGTTTTGAATTTTGGTTTCTTTGAGAAGTTCCAGCAGGAATTTTTCAGAAGAAATATTGTCAAAAAGTTTTGATATCAAATCCTGGCAGCGCATAAGGTAGTTTTTACAAACATTGTTATAAAGAATTCTTTCAATGATTGTGAAAATCAAAGAAGACCCTACCGCAAATACTGATACTAACGCCGCAACCTGCATTGAATTCATCAAATTCGCAACTGAAGATATCGTTCTTTCTTGAGTTGAAAAGTCGATTTTACCAAACGCGATAGCAATGTTCAAAAACGTAAACAGCGGCCCGAAACCTGTTAAAATTGTCGGAACTGTTTGGATAAATTTGAAATTGAATTTTGATGTTATCAACGAGTCTTCGTTAAAAAAGTACAGCGGATCAACTGTTGTTTGAATATTTTGGACTGTTGAGGAGACTTCTTTATATGTAAGATTGTTGTTTTCGCCTTTGAGGGCAACGGATTCGGAAAAGACGAGAGTGTTTTTAAATTCAAGCCAAGCCGCCGAAACGTATGGGTTCAAAGACATCCACTCATCAATTTCTTTAAACCTGAAATTTAAATCTGTTTTTCTGAAGTTTTTCAAAAAGCTTAAAAGTATTTTCAGATTTTTATTGGCAAAGAAATACCTGTTTACACAGAAGATTGTAGAGATTACAAAAGTAAAGATTACAATCAGAATAGGTATATCCGTAAATATATGCATTAAATTCATTATAAAATATTCTCCATCGCTTAATGAGATTATAACACAGCTTTACAAGAGGTGCAAAATGTTAAGGGTATGTAATTTTAAAAATAAAATTAGCAAGAACTACTACTTAAACTTATACCTACAGGGGATTATTTAAGGATAAAAAACAATTACAATTTTTATATACAGATAAGGGAGTCCTAGCTATGCTAATGGGAAACGATTGCCACGATTGCAGCAGATACAACCGCTTGGAAATGAAAAATGTGAATAAAGAAATTGTTCCTTGGCTTGAAGAAATAGTCGAGGAAAACAACAGCCGTATAGAAAGAAAAGAATGGAAAAGTAAATATAACAGTTACGTTGTATATGACTATGAGCCATTTTGTACGGACGGCTTTGAGATTAATCTTGTTATCACGTCATACGATGCGGCTTATCTAAGTTTTATCAAATATCTGTATGATGAGAAAATCTCAACTATAGATTATTTGAATAGCTGCATTGGAAATAATTAAAAAAAAAGCCTGCGGGCATTTAAAAATTCCACTGATAATTAAAAAACGGAGCCTTGAAAATTGAAGACTCCGTTTTTAAAAAATCTATATTTAGTTTTGAATTAAGCATTGATAGATGCAAAACAATCTTTGCAATAGACTTCTTTACCTGGAATAGGTTTGAAAGGAACTTGAGTTTGCGCTCCGCATTTTGAACAAACAGCATCATACATTTTTCTTTGTCTTCTGTTGTTTTGTCTTCTGTTTTTGCGGCATTCAGGACATCTTTTAGGTTTGTTTACCAGCCCTTTTTCAGCGTAAAATTCTTGTTCGCCTGCTGTGAAGATGAATTCTGCTCCGCAATCTTCACATACGAGTTTTTCGTCTTGGTACATTGTTGTGTTCTCCTAGTTTAGTACTGTGTTTAAAAAGAAACCTATTGCTAAATTCCTCTTATTTTACAGATTATAAACCATTTTTAAAAAATATGCAAGCAAACATTACTTTTTGTGATGATTTACCAAGGATAGTTGTCAGGAATGTTCCAGCCGTCTTGCATTATGAGGGTTAAACAAGTTTTACCTGCGCTCGTGCATGTCTGAAGTAATTCAGCTTTGTCTTTGTCGTAAGATACAGGCATAATACGGTGATTGTTCAATTCTATAGTAAAATAATTTTTCAAGTGTTCCTGCTAATCTATGTTGTAAACTGGCACCGTCGCTTTCAATTCTCTGACGGTTTCAAGATTTATTTCAGAATGAATTGCGCTCTCATCTGTACCGGCATCGGCTTCTACAACTCCGAAAGGGCTTACTATCATTGAATTCCCTGCCGCATAAAGGAAGTTATCAATCTTGCCTGTCTGATCTGAAGACACAAAATACACAAGACTTTCTGCCGCACGGCAAATGTTCATTGAACGCCATGTGAGTGCAAAGTTTGCTTTATCTTGTTCACTTGCGGAATTAAGATTGCACCATGCCGCAGGCGCAACGATAATTTCTGCACCCATCTTTATTAACTTTTTAAAATGCATCGGGTATTTTATGTCAAAGCATGTGCTTAAACCAATACGTGCAAAGTCAAGTTCAACAACGACTTCGGCCTCACCCGGCGTAATATATGTATCTTCTGTGCCGCCAAAAAATCTGTATAAATGAATTTTGCGATACTTGGCAACGATTTTTCCGCTGCGATCGAGCACGAAAGTTGTGTTATAAAGCTTATCTCCGTCCTTTTCGATAACAGAGCCGCAGACAATGTTTGTATTAAAACGTTTTGCAAGACACGAAAGCGTCTCAATTGTTTCACCGCCGTTTGTGTCTTCCGGCTCACCTGTCATTGATTTGTGGTCAACCCCGGTGCTGAAAAACTCCGGTATTACCACTAAATCCAGAGTTTTATCGCAAAATTGCTCTATTAAGTTTTTTACTTTTTCGATATTTGCGGCCTTGTCTGTCAAAACCGGTTTTAATTGTATGCTTAAAATTCCAGCTGTTCTTCCCATTTTTTCTCCTTTTTAAAAATTAAAATTATCAGGATCCGCACCCTCAATCATACGTTCATTTTTGTTAAGTTTAGAGATTGTGTTCATGTCATCAAGCGACAATTCAAAATCAAAAATATTCTGATTTTCGACTATGCGGTCTTTGTGAATTGATTTTGGAATAGTTATGAGACCACGCTGAACTTCCCATTTCAAAACGATTTGTGAAATAGTTTTGCCGTATTTATCTGCAATAAGCCCCAAAACTTCATCGCTGAAGACTTTTCCGCGAGCCAAAGGTCCCCAGCATTCTGTTGCAATGCCTTTTTCTTTGTTGTAAGCCACAAGGTCTTCCTGAGTAAGATACGGGTGCAGTTCAATCTGATTAACCGCCGGAATTACTTCGGCTTCTTTTAAAAGCTCATCAAGGTGATTTTTATGGAAATTGCTTACCCCAATGGCCTTGAAAACGCCTTTTTTGTAATATTCCTCCATGATTTTCCAGGCCTCAACGAAAACATCTTTCACCGGCCAATGGATTAAGTACAGGTCTATGTAATCAGTTTGGAGGTTTTTAAGGCTTTGTTCAATAACTTCACGTGTATTACCTTCGCGCATGTCGTCATTCCAAAGCTTTGTCGTTATAAAGACGTCTTCGCGTGGGACGCCGCTTTCTTTAATACCTTTTGCAACATCGGCTTCGTTAAAATAATACTTAGCAGTGTCGATATGGCGATAACCCATTTCAAGCGCAAATTTAACAGCGTTAGCAGTATCTTTGCCGGAATTAAAAACACCTAAACCCAAAACCGGTATCTCTACCCCGTTATTCAAAGTAATTGTGTGCATGTAGTCCATAAAAGCTCTCCTTTTTAAATTAAATATATCACAAACCTGAATATATTTATCCGTCAAATGAGCAATTACTTATGATGATTGTTGCGGTAACCTATTCCTGCACGGTAACCTGAGACAAAATACATTATCGGAAGTGCCGGTTCAATCCATTTGAAGCCCGAAAGCACCCCGGCTGTTGCAATATCATCTGCATGAAGCGCTATATCAAGAGGTTCCGGCTTTCTTTCGCTGTATATCTTTTCGTGTTTTTTGTGTTTTTGGCCAAAGATTGGGTCAATGAACTTTTTGGAAAGATAGTTCGCAATTAGGCTGCCTCCGATAATTCCGGTGGCTGTAATTCCAGAAAGAATAACTGCCAGCTTTTTTACCGGGGTTAAAGGCTTAATAAACTTACCTTTCACAAGGCTTTCGGCCGTAAACAACGCAGCGCCCGCGCCAACATTACAAAGAAAAATATTTGCAAGATATTGATAAACTCCCTCTTTAACTTTATTTGCAGTACTTTTCTTATTTTGTGTTCCGGTCAAAGCATCTGCCGCAAGCCCGCCTGCAACACCGCCTGCCACCGGTATAAACCCTATGGTTGAAAGCCGCCCGATTTCTGAAAAAATCTCTTTTGAATTAAGATTTTCAGGTTCAGGGAGAATTTTATGCAAAAGCTCTTTACCTTCTTGGGTTTTGGGAAGTTTTTTGAAAATAGTTTCGATTTCTTTCAGGGTGAATTTTCTGTTTTTCGCATTTTCCAAAGTAATGTTGAAAGTACTGTTTTTGTCCTTGGATTTAGAAATATAATCATCAATGGCTTTTGCCTGATTTTTTAGGACTTCTTTAAGCGGCATGGTCTCCATAAGTCCATTGAAAATCTTTTTGCCGCCTATTTTCAGGCCTTTGGCGCCTATCAATGAAGCTGCGACTGTGCTGCCTATTGTAACGGCGTTTTTGAAAGCACGGCGGTCTTTGTTTTTTGTATCTTTTTGTTTGCAAAACGTTTCATAACCCCAAACGCCTGCACCGACTGTGCAGAGTGCTGCCGGCATTTTTGCGTGAAGTTTACTCAAAATTGCGGGTTGGTCAATGTATTTCGCTATTGTAATAATTTTCATAAGGCGTCCTGTTAATTTACAATTTGTTAGGCATGGCTAACATTAATCCAAACAAACTTATTTGTCAAGCCCTCGTACGAATTATTTTATAAGCTTTTTATATTTCTCGATAAAATCAGGATTTAAGCGTGAATATTCACTTATAAAATCAGAGAATTTTGAAAAATTATCAAAGAATTTTTCCGAAACAATGTGCTCCATTTTGCAAGCATTTTCTGCCGCTTCAAAAGGCGAAAGGTTCAGAATATTTATGAAAAAATCGCATAGGCCGTTGTGTTTGTTGACAATTTCGCGCGCAAGGTTTTCGCCCTCTTGTGTAAGGGTGATTTTTGAATAGGGTTCGTAATTTATAAGTTTTTTGGCAGCAAGAGAATTCAAGGCGCCTGTTACGGAGGCTTTTCTGACATTGAGCGCGTTTGAAATATCCGTAACCTTTGCGCAGCCTGACTTTATAACCTGATTATAGATTTCCTCAAGGTAATCCTCTTGGCTGTGAGACAACTTTTCCATATTCTTAACCCTTTCGCTCTTGTTTTTCCAAAATTTTCAAAAACTGCCTGTATCCGCTGCCCCATTCAGCCATCGCGTCAAGCACTGCCGCAAGGCTGTATCCAATGTCGGTTAGGGTGTATTCGACTTTTGGCGGGACTTGGGCGTACACTTTGCGTTCAATAAGTCCGTCTTCCTCCATAAGGCGCAGGTTTGTGGTAAGAACTTTTTGAGAAATTGTTCCGACGGATTTTTTCAATTCGCCAAAACGTTTTGTACCGCTGAGAAGCTCTCGTATAATAAGGATTTTCCACTTTTCACCAATCATTCTCAAAGTAGTTTCAACCGGACATTTCGGAAGGTCTTTTAAGCGCATATTTCCTCATTAGTATATTTTTGTAACTAAGTAAGCTTATGATAGCATAAAAAATTATTTTTTCAAATAGTCTTTGAAAGTTTTGATATTAACCTTGTAACCGCAGCCATCGTGAAGTTTTGCAGGGAAATACAATTTTTTAACAGGATAATTGCGGCACATTGCAGGGCGGTTTTTGTAATCCGAACACAAGCCCTCTTTTGTTACAAGTTTGCAGGCAAAAATAAAATTGCCATATTCGTCTTTGCCCTTAATATAAAACCTTTTGTATTTCGGAAAAAGAAACTGCATAATTTTGAATTCCTTTTCCGTGTAAGTGTCCACGCTGTACATGTAATTGCAGCAGCGCCCGCATTTTTTGCATTGTCCAGTGATTTCGTAACTAACTTTTTCAGGTACGAAATTCGAGCGTATTTCATTTATTATCGAAAACAAAAAGTCCAGCATATTAAATATTATATCTTAAATTCGCAATAATTTGCTTATATATTAATTTTATACTAAAATTGTTAGAGTATAGAAGGGATATTAATACAAGATGGTAAAAATAAAACGTACTAATTCAAGAATGAGTGCAAAAGAATTTGCAAAATCTAATATTAGCAAGAAAGAAAACGGCTTTTTCAATACTATAAAATCAATATTTATATTGTCAATCGCATTTCTTTTGGCGGCGGGGGTTTCGTTTAACCTTTATTTGTCATCGCTTTCGCCTATCCATAACCTTGAAGAATTCAAGCCTAACATTGTTACTAAATTCTACTCGGCGGACGGCGAAATTATCAAAACCTTTACAGCATATACCTATTCACGTGTTGATATAAAAAATGTTCCGGAAGACTTTATACACGCGCTTATTGCAACAGAGGACAAGAACTTTTATAACCATCACGGATATGATATTTAGGGTCTTGCCCGCTCAACTGTGCAAAACGTTCTTGCAGGCCGCGTAGTCCAGGGCGCAAGCACAATTACACAACAGTTAGCCAGAATTCTTTTCCTTTCTAATGAAAAAACTTTTGACCGCAAGTTAAAAGAACTTGTAATCGCAGCAAGAATTGAAAAAACTATTTCCAAAGACCAAATTCTTGAAATGTATATGAATAACGTTTATCTTGGCTCAGGAGCCTACGGCGTTGAGGGGGCTGCCGAAATCTATTTTAATAAAAAATTAAAAGAACTTTCGCTGCCTGAATTAGCGCTGATTGCCGGGCTTCCGCAGGCACCGTCGGTTTATTCGCCGTTCAACAATCTCGATTTAGCCGTGCAGCGCCGCAATCAAGTGCTTTTGAGAATGTACAAGATGAAATACATTACAAAAGAACAGTACGAAAATGCCAAGGAAGCTAAGGTTAAATTGAGTACTATGCCACGGTATTACACTACCAACAAGGCCCCGTATTTTTGTGATTATGTAATTAAGGAACTTGAAAAACTCGGTTTTGACGAAACAGATATCTCTCAAGGCGGTTACAAGATCATCACCACGCTTGATTACAAAACCCAGCAGAAAACTAACGAAGCTATTATAAAAAATCTTAACAACTACGGGCTTCGCGGAAACAACCAGCAGGCCGCAGTCTTTTCATTCAGCCCTGTGGACGGAAGAATTTTGGCATATGCAGGCGGACGAGATTACACAAAAAGCCAGTATGACCGCGTTCAGGCAGTACGACCGCCAGGCTCGGCGTTCAAACCGTTTGTCTATGCAGCCGCTATCGAAAAAGGTTATAAACCAAACGACCTCATTGACGATTCGCCCGTAACCATTGGCGACTGGTCTCCACGGAATTACGGCGGCAAATACAGAGGCAAAATCCCGCTTTATAAAGCACTTACAGTTTCATCAAACGTCTGTGCTGCAAGGCTTATAAAAGATGTCGGAATACGCCCTGTCATTCAAATAACAAGAGTTTTAGGAATTACAACTCCTATTGCTTATGACTACACAATCGCGCTCGGCTCAAACGGAGTTAAGTTATATGAAATTACACGCGCATACGGTGCATTCGCAAACGGCGGCTACGTTGTTCAGCCTTACGCAATCGAACGCGTCGAAACTTCTCGCGGAAAAGTCGTTTACCAAGCCCCAAAATTAAAGGTTTCACACCAATTAAGCTACAACACTGCGGCTATCATGACTGCAATGCTTAAAAATGTAATCAAAAGCGGCACCGGTGCTGCTGCCAACATCGGAAAACCCGCAGCGGGCAAAACTGGTACAACAGACGATTATAAAGACGCAAGCTTCATCGGCTACACGCCAAACGTTGTTACAGGCGTCTGGGTCGGAAACGACGATAACACTGACAACGCAAAATCCGTTCAGGGCGGTACCATTCCTGCCCTTATCTGGCGCGATATTATGAAAGTCGCGACTGAACCTTTTGGAAACGCTGAGTTTGATTATCCGGATATTGAGTTAAGCGGAAAATCCAAAGTTGATACCGTGAAACTAGATGCTAAGCCGAAAGAAGAGGAAACTCAAGCCACTCAAGATGTGAATGCTGAAACTGAAGTTCCGCAAAATCATACAGAACCGGCAGTTACACCATCGGATGTTGTAAAGAATTTCAAACAAAACCAGTCTTCAGCAAACAATCAGCCGGCGCCAACGCCTGCTCCGGCAAAAAATACAGCACCTGTTCCTATACCAATGGCAGTTCCGGAGAGTTTGCATTAATGAATGAAGTTAAATTATTATCTCACATAGGTGTTGATGAATCAGGCAAAGGCGACTTTTTCGGCCCGCTGGTGGTTGCAGGGGTTCTTGTGGACGAGAAAACCGCCCAAATATTTGCAAATCTCGGAATTAAAGACAGCAAAAAAATGACTGATAAAAAAATTCTCTCGATTGAACCCCGGATTAAAGCCGCGGCCCCGCATTCCATAATCGCGATCTCAAACAAAAGATACAACGAACTTTACGCTAATATTAAAAACCTTAACCGGCTGCTTGCCTGGGGGCATGCCCGCACTATTGAAAATATTTTGGAAAAAAATGAATGCGATTACGCACTTTCTGACAAATTCGGAGATGAAAGCCTTATCAAAAATGCTCTTATGAAAAAAGGCCAATCAATTGAATTAAGGCAGATGGTAAGGGCTGAAAGCGATATTGCTGTTGCTGCGGCGTCGGTTTTGGCACGGGCGGCGTTTGTTCACAAAATTGAGCAGATGGAAAGCGAATACGGAATAAAATTCCCGAAAGGCTGCGCCCCGCAAGTTAAAGATGCGGCTCGCGAGTTTGTGAAAAATTACGGGCATGAGCGCTTGAATGAAGTCTGCAAAATGCATTTCAAAACATACAAAGAGCTATCCCTCCACCGCTAACGCGGTCCCCCTCCCTTTAACAAGGGAGGCTAGATCAACTCAACAACTCCGCTGCTGTGATCAAGGTGGCATTTTGCGATGTAAAGTTCGCCGTTTTCAACTGCTTTTTTAACTATTTCAGATCTGTTAAGAAGAATATTTTCGACCATATATGTGTGTTTAACAGCAACTTCATCAGCATGCTCCATGTCGTTTTTGCCCTCAAAGACCGGATATACACAGTTTAAAAGTGAACAATAATCTTTTGGTTCATTCGGAAATTTTTCATGCGCATACTTCATAACCCCGCAGTCGTCATGTCCCAAAAGCACAAGCAGAGGCACTTTCAAAGATTTTACCGCATACTCGACACTTT
>USGC01000046.1 GCA_900554095.1 uncultured bacterium | reverse complement strand
ACAATTTTTCATTTAATTCAGTTTTATGGTTTTCGTAATATTTGTATAAGCTTTTGATTGAATCCTTAATGTCAGTGAAATGACAGTTTGGGATTTCTTCAAGCAAGCGGCTGTTGTCTCCGGTATAATCAAGACCGTAACCGTCATTAGCCACTTTTATTTCAATATCTTTTTGGCTAATTTCTCTTACAATCTTAGCAATTTCTAAAAGCTCAACATTTTTGCTTGGCACGATATTATAAGACTTGTATTTTGCGTCATTTTCTATAAAATGTTCCAAAATAGGCATCAAATCGTCGATATATAAATAACTAAATCTTCTGTTTTGCCTCAAAGTTATTGGCAAACCGTTAATTGCTTTGCAGATAGCATTCGAGATAAAACGAATTTCGTAATCTTCGTATTTCCCGAAAATCCCGAAAATATTCAAATCAACAAACCCATCAAGGTTTTCAATAAGTTTGTGTTCAATATATTTACAAAAACTATGGTCGTCTTTTCCTAAGCGTTTAAAGATTTCATCTTCTTTAACATTAGAGTTATTGGCACTTACGTCATATATTGCGCCGGAACCAAAGTTAATGAATTTTTTAAATTTATCTTTGTGCCTTTCAAGGTTTGCAAACATTCTGACATTTGAGTAAAAAAGATTTGTGGAATCTTTTGCGTTACGGTGGCCAGGCTTAACACCGGCATGCAGGACAACATCAAAACGGTTGTTTTCAAAGTAATTATCAACACATTCTGTATCTATTAAATTCAACTCAAAACTTCTTGGAGCAATAATCTGGTATTTTTCACCCAAATAGCTCTGTTGAATATTTTTACCTATAAAACCGTTTCCGCCGGTAAGTAAAATCTTTATAATAACGCACCTGCCTTTTCTTTAACACAAAGGTGGATTGCATCTGAAATCCGTTGAATTTCGTCTTGTCCCAATGCCGGGAATGTTCCTACCCAGAACGTATTGTTCATTATAAAATCAGTTTTAGAAAGCATTTTGTAATGTTCTTCTGTTAAGTCTTTTGAGTTTATAATTCCTGAATTTCCTATTCTGAAATTGACATCGTTATCAACAATCATCGGCTGTCTTAGAATGTTTCCTGCAAAAAGCTGTCTTGTGCCGATTTTGTGGCTTTCAAGAAATTCTACCATCTCTTGTTTCGTAAACGGTGCATCTTCTTTAACCGAAATTAAATACCCAAACCATGAAGGTTTTACGCCTTCGTTAATTTTGGGAAGGATTAAGTAATCTTTTAAATCAGAAAGCAGGTTTGTTAAAAGCTCAGCATTACGGCGTCTAATTTCGAGGAAGCTGTCAAGCTTATCAATTTGAGAACATCCCAATGCTGCCTGCCAGTCTGTGATTTTTAGATTAAATCCGATATGAGAATACGTGTATTTATGGTCATAACCATAAGGAAGGTTGCCTAGTTGCTGAGTGAACCGTTTTCCGCAAACACCGTCTTTTCCCGGAGGACAGCAGCAATCCCTACCCCAGTCTCTGAAAGACATAATAATTTTATATAATTGCGGATCATTAGTTACAACAGCACCGCCTTCGCCCATTGTTAGGTGGTGAGCCGGATAAAAACTAAATGTTCCTATATGGCCGATTGTACCGATTTTTTTGCCTTTGTACTCTCCGCCCAAAGCATCGCAGCTATCTTCTATTACCCAAAGATTATACTTCTTGGCCAATGCCATAATCTTGTCTAAATCATAGCTGTTGCCCAAAGTATGTGCAAGAAAGATTGCTTTAGTCTTTGGCGTAATTGCTTCTTCTATTTTGTCAGCATCAATATTGTATGTACCGATTTCACAATCAACAAAAACAGGCACCATTCCCTGTTGAATAATTGGATTAATCGTTGTCGGAAAACCTGCTGCAACTGATATTACTTCATCACCTTTTTTAAGCGCTCTTTTTCCAAGCTTATGTGAAGTCAAAGCCGAAAAAGCAAGCAAGTTTGCGCTGGAACCAGAATTAGTAGAAAGCGCATATTTTACGCCTAAATATTTAGCAAATTTTGTTTCAAACTCTTTGTTAAATCTGCCCGCTGTAAGCCACATATCCAAAGAGGCATCAATCATATTCATCAACTCTTCTTCGCCTAAAAGTTTTCCGCTTGGAGGAATGTAATCGAATTCTCGTTTGCTGCCGTACACTTTTGCGTAATATTCTTTTGCGGCTTCTTTTACTTTATTACGTAAGTCTTGTTCCATTTTATATTTTCCTCATATTTATTAATCTGATTTAAAGTGAATTTATACATATCAGCATCTTTTGCATAAAAATGCTTGTACCAGTCAACAGTTTCTTGTATTGCCTGGTTTGCCGTGTAAGTCGGGATCCAGCCGAGAACTTTTTCAGCTTTTTCAATGTTAAGCATTAAAAGATTGGCCTCATGTAAATCGTCGCGTTTATGAACAACAACTTCGCCTTTGCCGTAATTTTCAACGACTTTTTGTGCAACTTCTGCAACTTTTAAAACACTGTCTTCATAAGGGCCGAAGTTAAACCCGTCAGCAAAATGCTGTCCGTATTCTAAAAGTTTTTCGCCCAAAAGCAGATATCCTGACAAAGGTTCTAAAACATGCTGCCAAGGACGGACGGCAACAGGATTACGGATTTCGATTTTTTCACCTGCATTGATAAATTTGACACAATCAGGGATTAATCTATCCAAAGCCCAGTCGCCGCCGCCTATAACATTACCGGCACGTGCGGTTGCCATTGCATATCCGTTTTGCAAAAATGAACGTCTGAATGATGACGACATTATTTCAACACAGCCTTTAGAGGACGAATACATATCATAACCGCCCATAGGCTCGTCTTCTCTGTAACCGCGGTTAATTTCCTTGTTTTCGTAACATTTGTCTGTTGTTACATTTACGAATGCTTTTACTGAAGAACAGTTTCTGGCTGCTTCAAGAACATTCAACGACCCTATCACGTTTGTTTTGTATGTAAGAATGGGTTCTGAATATGAAAGCCTTACCAAAGGCTGAGCCGCTAAGTGGAATATGATTTCAGGTTGAAAATCCTGAATTTCTTTTGCTAATTTATCATAATCGAGAATATCTCCAATTATGGATTTTTTAATTTTGTTTTGAACATCAAGTTCGGTAAACATTGAAGGCGTAGTGTTAGGCTCAAGAGAGTACCCGCAAACTTCAGCACCGAGCTTTGTAAGCCATAATGCCAGCCAGCTTCCTTTGAAACCTGTGTGTCCTGTTAAAAATACTTTTTTGTCTTTATAAATATTATTAAACATTTAAAACCTCTTTATCTAGCCAAACTGCCCACGGTGCTGTGTTTTTCACCCACATTTCAGTAAGGTCGTTTTTGTCTTTTAGCGTGTCCATCGGGCGCCAGAAGCCTTCGTGCTTGTATGCATTTAATTTTCTGTCTTTAGCGAGGTTTTCTAACGGTGCTCTTTCAAAAATCACATCATCTCCGTTTGGAATGTAATCGAAAACCTGCGGTTCGCAAACAAAAAATCCGCCGTTAATCCAAGATTCATCGCCTTTTGGTTTTTCCATAAAAGACGTAATCATGTTGTCGTCTTTTATAACAAGGGCACCAAATCTGCCTGAAGGCTGAACAGCCGTCATTGTAACTGTTTTTCCGGATGCTTTGTGCGATTTAATTAAATCATCAATGTTAACATCAGAAACTCCGTCGCCGTATGTAAGCAAGAACGGTTCATTGCCGATGTATTCCTGAGCTTTCTTAATTCTTCCGCCGGTCATGGTGTCTTGACCTGTGTAAAGCATTGTAACTTTCCACGGCTCAGTCTTTATTCGATGAATTTCAACAGAATTATTTTGCATATCTACAGTAATATCAGAATATTGTTGGTAATAATGTACAAAATAATCTTTTATAATATGAGACTTGTAGCCTGTCAAAATTATAAAATCATTAAAACCATAATGTGAATATATTTTCATGATATGCCACAGAATTGGTTTTCCGCCGATTTCTACCATTGGTTTCGGTATTAATTTTGTTTCTTCGCTGAGTCTTGTTCCCAATCCTCCGGCTAATATTACTACTTTCATCTTACTCTCCTGATAATAAATATTTTACAATACTTCTCCTAATTTAACGATTCCGTTGTAGAAGGCTCCGCATATTGAGTCGTAATCTTCCCAAGCATACGTTGTTAAAGAAAGCCAAATGATAGCGTGGAGTAATTTGATTTTTCTTTTGTTTACGCTTGGCAGGCAATCAAAGAAAAATTCCTCCATATCGGCCCAATTGTTAGGCTTAATGGCAAATTCAACTTCTTTTTCTCTAATGTCCAGTGTGAATTTTTTACGGTTAAATTGATCATATTCACCGTTGATTGAGTAATACAATTTTGCCCAATCGTAATCAACATCACCATAAAATTTAGTTTTACCGAAATATCCGCGCGGATCAATTAAAATAGCTTTCATATTGAACGTGTCAAACATTAAATTTGAAAAAGTGCAGTCTCCGTGAATAAGACAAAAGTCTTTTGGATAGTATTCTTTTATTGCTTCAATAAGTTCTTCTTTATTAAAGAAAACATTTTTATAATACTGACCATTTATTTTAATAAACTCTTTATCTGCAAAGGGCACAAGGTTTTCAATTTTTGCCAGCCTGTCGAAGGTTTTGTTAATAAAATTATCTTCAACATCTTTGAGATTAACTGGCTGCTTTGGTTCAAGATTGTGTAATTCTTTGAGTGCTTCAATCAATTTGCGTAGGATTTCACGTTTTTGAGATTTTGTAAGGCAATCGTATTCAAAAATATTTTTGCCTTGTACTCTTTTCATTGTAAGCGGTTCATAATCATATATTTCAGGAATATTTTCATATCCAAGTGCCTTAACATGCTTGTACCAGGCAATTTCATCAACAGCTATCTTTTTGCCCTGGTCGTTAATTCCCCGTTTAACAATGACATCGCCGTTGAATTCCATAGAATTAAATGGTCTGCATCTTGGTGTAGATTCATTGTTATCGGAATAAGAAAGCAGAGTGCCTATTTCTTTAGAACCATACAAATCGAGTCTTTTAAATTCAATCGGCTGCTTTTCAAGCCATCCGACAAGAGCACCTTCTTCATCAATATTTTTCAAGGCCTGCTTGTTTTCAAAAATAAACAACCCGGCAACACCGTTTTCTTTAGAAGGTGTTTTAATAAACTTACCGTCAACATATGACCAGCGGCATTCAAAATCTTTTGATATTCCGATGTAATTGCCGGAATTTTGTGGAATTTCAAAGTCTTCAGATAAAATTAAATCGCACCACATAATCATGAAAGGTTCATCATCTTTATAAGTTGAAATGGCTTCTTTAATACCTGAGATTGTACCTTTTTTAGATGCTTTAATTATATTAAATTTATACTGCGAACCAAAAGCGCGCAGATATTTTTCAAGCACATCTGTTTTGTAGTCGGCAATAATCGTAAAGTTTGCATCTTTAAACTTTTGAAAGGCATAAAATATTATAGGAAGATTGTTTACCGGTACAAGACACTTCGGCTTGTTTCGAGTCAAACCTTCTAATCTTGTTCCTTTTCCACCTGCTTGTATAATAATATTCATAGCTTACTCCCTATAAATTCATCACCTGTTAAACTACTTCTCCTATCTCATTAACAATATGAATAAAATATTGTACAATTTAATACTATCACAAAAGATAAAAAGTTAAATATTATGTTAACTTTTATGATATTATTTTAATAATTTTATACTTATGGTTATACTTGAGCTTGATAAAATAAAAAAATATGTTTTAGAAGCATTACAAATTTTCTATTCGTTGTAATTTTTCTAAACCCAAAACAAAATATAATACTTGAGTAATATTTTCAGAATTGAGAGTAGTTTTTGTTGCAAGTAATTTCCTTAACTCGTCTTCAAACGAGTTTTCGGGCTCTTTGATTTGTTTAGGTTCAAACAAAATATCCGCAAGTATAAATAATTCATCATTGAATTTTAAAGCATCACTTAATTGTTTTATTGTGATAGCTTTAGGAAAATTAGGCATTTTACCGTTTTCAAGTTTAGTAATTAGAGCGGCACTCACGTCAGATAGTTTTTCAACTTCACGTAAGCTGAGTTTTAAGGCTTGTCGTCGTGTTTTTAGAACAGTGCCGAATTTTATTAATTGTTGTTGTTTATTCATATTTACTCCGATATAAATGATAGCATAACAAGAATAAAAATCAACAATGTTGACAAATATGAAAAATGATGGTATTATCATATTAATCAACGCTAATTTATAAATATAGAAAAAGGAGAAATATAAATGGCAAATTTGAAAAACAAAATTTTACAAAAATTACGCAGCGGAAAAGACTTGGAAGAAGTTTTCGATAGCTTATCTGCCGGTCAGGAAAATTTACTCAAAAATCAGTCTAACCCGGTTTTTAGTAACAAAGATAGAAATAAAATCCTAAAAAAATATACAGACTTGCAGAATATCGGAAAATCTTTGTACCGTTACAAAGCGTTGAAAGAAAATGAATATGAAAAAGAGGCAGAGGAAGAAAAATCAAATATTGAAAATGTCGTATTGAAAGGCGGTATAAGTTATAATAAATATGTATGGCATTCAGAAAACGGAGAAAATACATGTGATGAGTGCAGCGCTTTGGATGGTAAAGAATTTGAATTCTATGATGAAGTTCCCGAGCGTCCTCATCCGAATTGCAGGTGTACTGTTGTGGTTATTGAGGATTCTGATATTGCAATAGAGGATGATGAAAATAGCGAAGACGGAAGTGAAGAAGGTGGAAATGAACCTCCATCTCAAAATCCAAATCCACAACCTTCACAAAAATCGCCACAGCCAACTCCACCACCTAAAAATCCGCCACAATCCCAAAAAGTAATGCCTGTAAATGGCCCTATTACAAGTCCATATGGTTGGAGAACTCATCCTACCTATGGAACTAAGAAATTTCATGATGGTGTAGATATAGGAGTACCTATTAATACTCCAGTAAAAGCAACAACAAGTGGTAAGGTTGTTATGTCTCAATGGTATAATGGTTATGGGAAGTATATTGAAATAGATCACGGCAACAATATTCATAGTTTTTATGGACATTTGAACTCTTATGATGTAAAAGTAGGTGATTATGTGAATTCTGGACAAGTTATAGCAAAAAGTGGGAATACTGCGGGAATAGGTAAAAATGGAAAAGTAATGACTACTGGACCACATTTGCATTTTGGAATTCATAAAAATGGACAATCAATAAATCCATTAGATTTTGTCCGAAATTTTTAATATATAAATATTGATTTTTGTATATACATATTCTTTTAGCTTCAATAACTCTTTTAACTTGTCTGAATAATTTACTTGATACTTTTCTATATAATATTTATATAGAAAAGTATCATTTTCAGAACCAGGTACAAGTCCTAAATTGTATTTTTCTATATAAGGTTGCATTTGTTCAATTATCGTATCAGGGTATAAGCTGATTGTACCACTCATTTCTTGTAATTGTTTAATAAATATTTTATTTTGTTCATAATTTTGAGGATTATTTAAGTACTCATGAAATATTAAATCAGATTTTTTATTAAAATCAAAAAGCATTTGTTTTAATGTTTTATGATTATATGTAATTTTATCAAATAAAATGTGCTTTAAACCCTTGCTCATATCTAGTCGAAAATTCTTAATAAGATTTTCAGGAATCTTTTTTACATATTCATCTTCTAAAATTTCTGGTATAGGTTCATAATTATCAAAATTTTTGGGATACATCTTATCGATTTGATTTCGATATTTTTCAATTACTTTGTTTTTTTTGTACATGTAATCCATAATTTTTATAAGTTTTGTTTGATCAACATTATTATCTATAAAATATGGCTTCAAAAATGTCTCCATAGGAATAGTACAATCTGTTCCTATGGGTACATGCCTTATTCCTAAGTATTTTTCTTGTGTAATTTTCATTAATTTATCATACAATTGCATGTCTGCCGCAGGAATAACAACTTCTTGAGTAAGTACTAAATTTATTGAAGCTTCAAGATTGTATCCATTATAAAAAATCTTATTTCGTAATGACTTTGCATATTTAACTTCGTTGTCAATTTTTTTGATAACTTGCGGATACTCTTCTGCAATAATCTGCTCCATTTCGGCTTTGTACTGCTTGCTTAAATTTTTAGGAATTGGCTTATATTCAGCAAAAACAGGCAAGAAGAATTGAAAAATTAAGAAAAATATCACTAATATTTTCTTCATGATTTATATTTTCCTTAAAAAAACGGAGAGGGGGGGATTCGAACCCCCGGCGAAGTTTCCCCCGCACAGACTTTCCAAGTCTGCACCTTAAGCCGCTCGGACACCTCTCCGGATACTTTTGATTTTAACACAAAAATCTTTTTTAGCAAATAATGCTTTGGTTGTGGTAAAATTTGTCTGAGAAGTGTTATGCAAAAAATTGTTCAAAAGAATACAAAAGGCCTTAAAGGCGTTATTACAATCCCTGCAGATAAATCAATTTCACACAGAGCCGTGATGCTGTCAAGCCTTGCTAAAGGAAAATCTGTTATTAAGAATTTTTCTAAAGGCGCGGATCCTATTTCTACGTTGAAACTTTTTAAAGCACTTGGCATTGACTTTTGCTATGAAGGTGAAAATACTCTGATAGTTAAATCAAACGGTGTTCTATCCTGTCCTATAAAACCTTTAGATTGCGGAAATTCCGGTACTACAATGCGTTTGGTCAGTGGAATTCTGGCGGGAAGTTCTTTTACCTCAACTTTAATCGGAGATGAAAGCCTTTCAAAGCGCCCAATGAAGAGGATTATTGAACCATTGTCGCTTATGGGCGCTGTGATTAAATCAAATGACAACCATGCTCCTTTGACAATCCACGGAAATAGCCTTTGTGCCATGGATTATATCTCAAAACTTGCATCAGCACAGGTTAAATCGGCTGTGCTCCTGGCCGGTTTAAGAGCTGAAGGCGTTACAAGGTATACAGAACCTTATCTTTCACGCAATCATACTGAATTAATGTTAAAATATTTAGGCGCCGTGATTTCTGTTGAAAACACAACTACAAGTATTTGCAAAAGTTCGCTTGAGCCAAAAGTTATTGAAATTTGTGGAGATATATCATCAGCGGCATATTTTATTACGGCTGCTCTTATTGTACCGAATTCGGATATTATTCTTAAAAATGTCTGCTTAAATCCGACACGTACAGGTCTTATTGATGTTGTAAAATTAATGGGCGGAAGCATTGAAATTCTTGAACAAAATGTAGTTTCCGGTGAAGTGTGCGGTGATTTAAGGGTAAAGGCTTCTGAATTAAAGGCTTGTGTGATTGAAAAAGAATTAATTCCGCGCTTGATTGATGAATTGCCTATTATTGCCGTATTGGCTTCTCAAGCACAAGGGCAGACAATTGTTAAAGACGCATCAGATTTACGAAACAAAGAATCTGACCGCATAAAAGCTGTTGTTTGTGAACTATCAAAAATAGGCGCGGATATTAGTGAGAGGGAAGACGGGTTTGTAATTAATGGACAAAAAATATTATCCGGGGGATGTGATGTCGAATGTTATCACGACCACAGGCTTGCAATGAGCTTATACGTTGCGGCTTTAATCTGTGAAAAGCCCGTCTGTATTAATGGTTTTGAATGGGTTGATATCTCTTTTCCTGAATTTGAAAAATCGTTTTTTGCACTTAATAATTAAATTACACTATTTGTAGTATATTTTATTATAATTATTGACAGTATTTGAAATCTTTATTAGACTGACAATATGGCTGAGTATATTAAGAAAACGGACTATCAAATTACATTAAAAGACAAATTGATGGCTGCTGCCGGAGTTTTGTTTTTGGTATTTACTTATTTTAAGTTTTTTCATACAGATAAAACGCCTCAAGGATATGTAAATTATTCTGATGAAATTGTTTCATTTTTGCGGGATTCAGATGATTACAAAAACGCGTACGCCAGCGGTAAAAAACTAGTTATCTATAACACAGAAAACGCTTCAAAAAAATGGCCTTATCCACAAGAGGTAATCGATAAAATAAATGAATTGGCTAAAAATAAGCAATATAGTGCAAATTACGAGTTTTTGATTTTGAAAAAGTTAAGAAATACAGTTCTTTTTGACAAGGAAAAAGGTGAAGCCACAGTTAAAGCACATAATGAGTTGAAAAAGCAGTGCCGCAGACTTTGTGTGATTAACCCGAAAAAACAACAGTTGTATTTCTTTTATGACCCGAATGCAACAACCGCGGAAAATCTTCCAAAAATATTAGAAACCTTAGAATTTTGGGGAATAAAAATAGAACCGCAAAAATAAAAATTTGGGTCCGGAGGGGCTCGAACCCTCGACCAATTGATTAAGAGTCAACTGCTCTACCAACTGAGCTACAAACCCAAATTTAATTGTTATGTGTAAGTTTTCTCAGTTGGTAGAGCGGAAATTGAAAAACGCTGCGTCTCCGACTTCGCTGGGCAACTGAGCTACAAATCTAAATTTAATTGTTATGTGTAAGTTTTCTCAGTTGGTAGAGCGGAAATTGAAAAACGCTGCGTCTCCGACTTCGCTGGGCAACTGAGCTACAAATCTAAATTTAATTGTTATGTGTAAGTTTTCTCAGTTGGTAGAGCGGAAATTGAAAAAC
>USGC01000045.1 GCA_900554095.1 uncultured bacterium | reverse complement strand
GGGGGGCTGCACGCCTTAAGTTAAAAGCTTTTACTTTGGCAGAAGTTCTGATCACCCTCGGAATTATCGGCATCGTTGCAGCGATGACTATGCCGACCCTTATTCAAAAACACAAGGAACAAGAAACAGTCGCTAAGGTTAAGAAGTTTTATTCGGTTATTTCTCAGGCCTTTATGCTCGCTCGTGTTGAGCATGGCGATGTCGACACATGGGATTTTGCAGGGGTTACTACGCCTAGAGATCATAATGAGCAGTCAGATGCTAACCTTGCTAATTATATCAAACCTCATTTACAAATTATTAAAGATTGCGGATCTGCTAACGACAAAGAATGCATTCAATCCGGTAATATATCTTATTTAAATGGAAGTATATATGAGATTGATTATAGTATCAAAAAGCATTATAAAATGATTTTGAAAGACGGCAGCCATATATGGTTCAGAACAAGCGGTGAAGGCTGCACGGATTCTGATAGCGGAACGGATAATATTTGTGCACTTATCTGGTATGACACTAACGGTAAAAAACAGCCTTATGCATTTGGAAAAGATGTTTTTGTGTTCTTTGTCCTTAAAGATGCTGTTGTTCCGCACTCGGCTGATGACTGCTCTACTGCTGATCTGGGCTGGGGCTGTGCTAAATATATTCTAGAACACGGAGATATGGGATATTTGCATTAATTATGCTTTTAAATCTATATTTTCAGGCTTATGAGCTTCTTTTTCTAATCCGAGAAGTCTTAAAGCCGGGTGGATAAAAGCATGAGAAACTTGAGGTGCCAAAATAGCAAGCCCAAAGACTGAACCTGCAATATTTCCAAGTTCAACAGCACCCTTCACCATCGGAAATACATTTGGTTTATCCTTTTTTAATTCACTCAAAAGCGTCTCATTATACTCATCTTTTACAAATCTTCTGCGCTCTACACCGTTCAGATCAACACAATGTGAACCTTTAATTTCCTTTTCTAAAGATTGTAATCTGTTATGCTTGGTTGTTTCTGTGAGTTTAAGATACTGTGCGTAATGTTTAGAATTATTAAAATGCTGAAAATCTGCTTCGTTTTTGAAAAGTTTTTTAGCAAGTTTAAAAGAACCTTTTTTGAACACAGGAACGACCAAAAGCGCATATACCACTAAACATGTAGCCTGATATAAAAATTCTTTTGCCGCTGCATATTGCTTAGTATCCGGATCAATATCCTTATCTATTAAAATAAATCCCGGCCGGCCTATAGATTTGAGCATGGTCTCTGTTGTAACCGAAGTCGCTGTATTATGCGAAATAGTTGTAAGCGCATTATTTGTTATAATTTTTGAAAACATATCCATCATAGGCCCCCTACTTTCATGCCGCTATAGGGACGGTTTCCAAAATTACTTATACTAGGTCTGTTTATCTTATTGGCAGGAGGAATGCAAACTGGCTTTGGGGCGGGATTCGGATTTCTTTTAAGCCCTTTATCATTGTGATAAAAATTATCCATAATCGGTTTTATCGCAGCGGAACAAAGTGCCGGAATTACGATTAACGCTGCTGCACACACGCCTAAAAACATAAGATTTTTACTGCCTGTTTTTTGTAAATCTTTGGGCAGATGCTTTGTAACCATTTTAGACCCGGCGATTTCACCGCATGCCCAGTAAACCGGTATTGCTATGATTTCTGTTAAGCCTTCCCTGATTGCTGTGTATTTCTTTGTTTTAGGCTCCTCTTTCTTATCCATCATAGTGAACGCCGGACGGCAAATCCCTTTCACAGCCGCAATTGCCATCACGGGATATGTCGGCTTACAATTCTCACCTAATTTTATGCATAGATTTTTTAATTTAGTTAAATTCATAATTCCGGTTAGATAAAACTTAAACAAAAATTTTTTTGCGCGTGCCTTTATATAATATTACAAAAATTTTATAAAAATGAACTTTTTATTTTTAAATTCGTTATAATGGTATAGAGGTTAAAACAAATGAACAACAATTGTACAAAATACCAAGCTCTGTTCACTTTCGCAGATGAAAAGACATTTAAACAACATCTTTCTTTTTGCGAAGACTGCCAAAGAGAGCAGGAAAAAATGGATAGGGTTTCAGAACTAATATCAGAAGTAAAACCTTTTTTGCAGTCAAAAAAGAAGGCTGATAACCGGTTAAAAGTCGCCGTAATTCTTTTCGCACTTGTAATCGGTGGAGCCTCTCTTGGAGCTATTGGGCTTAATCCCGACTTTACAGACAGAATAAAGTATGGTGAGACTTTAAGTGCCGAAGATTTGGGCTTCCCGGTTGACTCATACGGTTTTTTAATGGTGGAATAATTAATGAACTTTGATGAAATAATCAAAAAAAATAAGCAGAATGTAAAAAATATCATTAGGCTTATAACAAAAGAAGACAACGAAGATTTAGAACAAGAAGTGTATGTGAAGGTTTGGAAAAACTCCGCGAACTACAAAGAATGCGGTACTCTTTCGGCTTGGATAAACACTATTGCCAAAAACGTTTCTAAAGATTATCTAAAATCTTCTTACCGCAAAAAACAAAACATAACAACGTCTGACGATAAAATTCTCACACTTGTACAAGACAAAAAATCAACACCGGAAATTACGGTTTTGAAAACTGAAAGGCAAAGAAAAATAATTTGCGCAATTAATGAGTTAAAACCCAAAATGAAAGAAGTAATTATGCTCACAGAAATTGAGGGGCTTTCTTATGAAGATTGCGCAGCTAGATTAAAATGCCCTCTCGGTACTGTAAAATCAAGAATTTACAATGCCAAAAAAGAATTAGCAGTAAAACTACAAGATTTGATGTAGAAAAAAAAGAAAGGACAAAAGATGCTTAAAAAAACACTTATTTTAGCTGGAGTGCTTGCGATTACCATGACAACAACGCTTGCAGCAGAGACACAAACCGCAGCACCAGCAAAACAACCTACAGTAAAAACAGCACCTTGCCCGGATTTAGTACCTCCTCCGTGCAACAAAAACAAAGAACAATTTGAAAAACGTCTTAAATTGACTGACGCCCAAAAAGAACAGGCTAAGCAAATCCGTATGAAGGGTCATGAAGAAATGAAACCGATTATGGAAAAAATTAAACTCCTCAAACAAGAAAAACAAGCAGTAAAACTTTCCCGCATTGCAGTTCAAATGCAGCAAGAAAAAATTGCGGAGATCGACGCTCAAATTAGAGATCTTAGAAAACAAGCCCACGAATTGCGCGTCAAAAACATGAAAGAATTTGAATCAATTCTTACTGCAAAACAAAAAAAAGAATTGAAAAAAATGAAAGAAGAAGGCCGCAAAAAATTTGAAAAAGAAATGAAGAAAAGAGGCAATCAACCGCCTTGCCACAGAATGCCGCCTCCGCCTATGGAAGAAAAATAATTAAAAAAAATAAAAACGGCTGATAAATTTAGCCGTTTTTTTAATGTTTAAATTTATCTAAAAGGTTTCCTGACTGTTGAATAGAGGTTTCATTTTGCGGCTTTGACGCTGAAGTTGGCTCTATGTTTGCGTAATATGCAGGATCTTTCAAACTTTCAATGGCTTTCATGACACCGAGTCTGCCGGCTTTTAACTGCATATCAGCCAGCCACTGTTCAATTGCCCAGCTTATAAGAATATTCAACCCTACCCAGCTTACACCTGCCGCAACTAAAGCTTTTTTCATTCCGGGGGTTACAAAGAAAGAAAGCACATCATGGCCTTGAATCATTTTGACAAATTCATCCGGATGGTCGCTTAATTCTTTTATTATTCTTGAAACAATTTTACTAAGTTCTTCTTTAGGTACATTATCAATTATCTTTTCTAGTTTTGGAATAATATTAAGCATAGTTTTCTTATCCATGCTGCTAAAGCCTTTTTCTTCTACATAACTTTTGAATTCTTCATCAGACATTTTTTCAATTTTTGATTTAAAATTGCTTAATACTGTTTTAGGATCTGTATATTTTTTGTCGGCGAAATTCTTAATAAGAGTTTTAGCATCTAAGGTTTTGAGCTTATGCGCAACATTGTCTAAAAACTTATCCAGGTCTTTGTAATGTATATATAATTCGCCTTCTTCAGTTTTATAAAGAGTTATGCCTGCATCATTTAATTTAGAAACATTAAACAACTTTTTCAAAACATCAACTTGTTTGTGTGTTAAAGGGAAATTCATACCATCAATAATATCGAATTCGCGTTTTAATGTTTTTATAATATCTGGTACTGTGCCCTTAGCTATTTGAGCCAGTTCATCTATTCCCATCAAATCGTCAAACAAGTCTGTAACCATTTTAGATTTACCATCCAAAAGATTGGCAAACTTTTTAGCAAGCTTTTGGTCTTCGACTGATGCCGGATCAACAATATATTTTATTAACTGCGCTCTTTTTGAAGGCATATCACAATCATACTTAATCCTGTCTACAACATACATTAATGATTTCACCTTGTCTTCAGACAATGGAGACAGGAGGCTGTCTTTCATACGGTCAAGGCTAAACCATAAACTTTCAAGTTTTTCATCTTGCTGCTCTTTTGTTAATTTAGCAAAATCATCAATTCCTTCAAATGTATTTTTCAAAATTTTGCCAGAAATGTCAACGAGCGGATCATGTTCAAAATTTATACCTTTAAACATAGTACCAAAAGGTTTTGCTTTAACATCAGCGTTTTCCAATTTAACTGAGATATTCTGCTCAAGGTTTCCAAGATATTTCTTGAACCATTTTTTCTGCATAATATTTGAAGCAGATGACAATTTATCGGTGATTTTATCCAGAATTTTAGCCCCGCTTAACTTGCCTCGTTTAAATTGAATACCGGCAGCAATAAGCGGTGAGCTTGCGGCCAAAAGCCCTCCATACCAGACAAAAGGCTGGGCAATATCCGTTGCCGCTTCCATGGATTCTGAGTAAATTTGCGAATTATCGTCGATTTTTTCAAAAGTGTTAAATATTTTTCTTTGAAGATTTTTTGCATCTTTCATTTGTGCATCTGAAACATTCTGCTTGCGAAGAAGCTCATTTAACACTTGTTTTTCTTTGTATTCTGTTCTTCTGAATTTATCATAAGCGTAATACTGTTTCAGAACAGTTGGAATAAATGTAATATATTCTTTTATTGTAGACGGCTTTTTGTTTTTATTTTTAATATCTTTTACTTCTTCAAAATCTTCTTCGCTATACCCAATGAAGTTTTTCGGATCTTTTTCCAATTCACGTTTCGCGGTATAACGGCCGGCTCTTGCGGAAGATTTTTGAAGTTTTAATGCGATAAGCATACCGCCAATTCCGGATACAAAAGCGCCGGCAAATCCCAAAAGCCAATTTCGGCCCTGCTTATGCGCCAATCCCATAGTAAGTATTTTTCTGGCCTCTTCAGTAAAGCGGTTCTTCTTAACAGGCTGTTCCAGGCTGAAATTTTTATCCATAAACAATTCATCAAGAAATTTACCGTATTTTTTGGAGAAAAATTCCGGTTTTTTAATTGAACGATATTCTTCTAAATATTCTTTAGCTGCGTCTGTACAGTATTTTTTAACAGTGTTATCTACGAATTTATCGACAACGCCTATTTTATTTAAAATCCAGCTTGTTGCAACGCCAATAGTCGCGCCCAAAATCGGTGTTGAATTCATAATTACATTCGCAGCAACTTCCATGTTTTCCGAATATTTTTCAGCTTCATTATTAATTACACGCACCGTTCGCTGAATAACTTCTTTATCTTTCTGTGCCTGAACGAGTTCTTCCTTTGTCAACGGACGGGTAACTTTTTGAGAATCATCACTACGCGCAGATTTATCTTTTAAATAAGCACTCCTGTCTCTTAAAATACCATAAATTGAAGCTATCATCCCGGATTTTAATCTTGATTTTTTCTTTTCTTTTAAAAGTTCCGGATGTTCTTTCAATTCTTTTTCAGCGGCAGCAATCTGTTCCGGCGTGTAATTTACAAAGGCTTTAGGATCATTAAGCTCTTTTCTCGCTTGATAACGTGCAATTTTAGAGCTGTCGGTCTGCAATTTTGCCTCAAAAATTGTCGAAAGTATAAAAACACCAACAGCACCTAAAGTCATTAAGCCATGGTTACGCCAAATTTTTGCATTAAGCGGCTTTATCTCTTTATTAACATTAGCTAAAAACTTACGTGCTTCTGATTTTAGTGCGGGGTCTTTAATTCTATCTATCCGCTTTTTGCGTGTAAGATACTCCGGATAAAAATCAGGATCAACCGCACGAATTTTATCGATTAAGTTTTTGGCGTCCTCTGTCATAACCGCATTTGCTTTTATATCAGAGATTTTATCGGAAATTTTTGCAGATGAGTGTTTGCCAAGGAGGTAATTACCGCCAAAGAATGTGAGCATCGTTGTGATGGAAGATAGAGGATCAACAGCAGTTTCGACGTTTTCTGCAACGTTTTCCGAGTGATTATCCATTATATCAACGACATCAATAATCCTATTACCGAGTTCTTGTGCTGCTTTAATTTCTTCAGGTGAAGGTTTGCGCCTATTATGCAATTCTTGGCGCTGCGAATCCACATCGCGTTGATGATCTTCCCATTTCTTAAAGTTACTTCTATTCTTCGCAACTTCGTTTAGAGCATTGAAAAAATCCATTATTTTTTCCCGTTTAAAGTCTTATTATTTATATAAAAAATAAATAATATTGAATTTTGCTTATATATTAAGAATTATTAACAGGGAGAAGGATTTCAAACTCAGTAAAATTGTCGTTTGAATAATTAAGTTTTAATTGAGCATTTTGTTTTTCAAGGTTGTTTTTGCAAATATAAAGGCCAAGTCCGCTTCCTGAAGCTTTGGTCGTATACCCTTCCTGGAAAATAGTTTCCATTTTGTCTGAAGAAATTTTTTGACCACTGTTTTTAATTTTAATCACGGCATTTTTATCTAAAACTTCGGCATTAACAAAAATCTCGCCTTTAACATCAATCGCTTCTATTGCGTTTTTCAAGATATTAATCATACAAGCAAGAAATTTATTTTCATCTACTAAGATTTCACAAGAACCTTCAATTTCTGTTTTAATTATGATGTTCTTGTCGTGAATATAAACCCTTGATAATTCAACACTTTGAAGAATTATAGTCTGCAAATCAACTGATTTTTTCTCATAATTATTGAGAGATTTCAAATCTAAAAGAGAATTGTTTACCATCTTTGCGGATTTTTGAATACAATTGAGCGCATTATCAACGGATTCGTTTTCATAGCCGGATTTTTGAAGATGTTTTTTTATAATTTCCGCATAAACATCAATAATTGAAATCTGGTTTCGGATTTCGTGCGCAATACATCTTGACTGCTCTTTTATAAAATCATTTTGTGTATACATATTTTTCCTCATAATAAAAAGGTTTGACCGGAATGCACAAGTCAAACCTTTTAGAATTTTTATTAGAACATTTATACTGCTAATTTTGCGCGTCTTCTTGTCGCAAAGCCGTTGTTAAGCGCATATAAGACAGCTTGTGTTCTGTCATTGACTTGTAACTTTTGGAAAATATTATTTACGTGAGTTTTAACTGTAGTTTCTGATATAAATAATTTTCCAGCAATAGCCTTGTAGTTATTACCTTGTGTGAGCAAATCGAGGACTTCTTCCTCGCGGGAGGTAAGATAAGTGAGAAGATTTTCTTCCGGAACTTCCTCTGCTTCGTTTTTGAAAGAACGTTGAAAATAATCGAAAAATCTTGAAGACAAAGCGGATGGAAGATAAACTTTTCCTGCTGCAACTTCGTCAATCGCATAGATTAATTGCGCTGAAGCCATAGTTTTAAGAACATAACCTTTTGCCCCAAGCTTCATTGCACGGAAAATCAAATCTGCATCATCATAGCCGCTAAGTGCAATTACACGGACATCCAAGTCAAGTTTTTCAATTTCCTGAATTGCCTGAAGACCGTCTTTTTCCGGCATATTTATATCCATTAACACAATATCCGGACGGTATTTTTTAATTAAATTGATAGCAACATTTGCACTTGTAGTTGCGCCAACAACATCATAACTTGTTTCAAGAGTAATTAATTCCTTAACCCCTCTTAAATGATCTGCATTGTCATCGACTAATAATACTCTCGATTTTCTCTTGAACTCTCTCATCATCTTTCCCCTTTATAATTTTTTTAATTGCGTTTCTCTACACTATTCATACTACAACTTTTAAAGGGTACAATTCATCCATGCCTTGATTGATATTGTAGTCATGGGCGGTTTAGAATTTAGCCTAAATCTAAAGATTGAGAAAACACCTCAACCATGCTCTAAATCTGTTTAGCGGCATGGTTGATTTTTACAGGTTAACAATTTTTATATAAACTTTTTAGACTAGTATAACTGTGGTACAATATTAAATGTAAATAGGAGATTTTATGGATATAGTAATTTTCTTAGGCGGATTTTTGACAGGCATAATTGCAGTGGTTGTACCGTTGGTTATATTAAAAAAGCAAGTAAAAACAACTCAGGAAAAAATGTTTTCAGAACTTGAGATGAAGTTTGAAAACACTGCAAACAAATTGTTTAAAGAAAGCTCCGCAGAGTTTTCAAACACTAACAGAGAAAAACTTGATGATTTCTTCAAAAGATTTAAAGAAAAAATCGAAGACTTTGAAAGACAAGCCCAAGATAATTTAAAAACAGAACACGAAAAATTGACCCGTTTTGATGTAAATATCAAAAACTTTCTTGATGCCGGAAACAAAATAGCGCAAGACACAAACAACCTGATTAATGTAATGAAATCCGATAACAGAACTACAGGCCGCTGGGGTGAAATAATTCTTGAGCGGGTTTTGGAGGCTTCGGGTTTAAGAAAATATGAAGAATTTAAAATTCAAAAAGGCACAGCAGAAGGAAGACCTGACGTAACAGTTTTTTTGCCTGAGGGAAGATGCATTTTCATTGACTCAAAAACCTCTTTTGCTTCATGGTACGGATATGTGAATTCTGAAGACGATAATGAAAAAGAAATTCATCTAAAGCACTTCTATGACTCCTTAAAAGCCCACATTACAGGACTTTCCAAAAGAGATTACACGGCCGAAGAAAATACACCAGATTATGTACTGATGTTTATTCCGATAGAAGGCTGCTATTCAATGATGTTTTGCGAAGATTGCGCACTGTGGGATTTTGCCTGGAAAAACAGAGTTATGCCTGTTTCTCCCTCTACACTCTTAGCTGCGCTTAAAATTATAAATGCATTTTATATAACTGACCGTCAAAACAAAAACGCCATTGAAATCTCGCGTCTTTGCTCTGGAATGCTGGATAAGTTTGCATCACTTCTCACAGAGCTTTTAAAAATCCGCGACAACCTTGAAAGTTCACTCAAAAAACTTAACGGCAAAGACAATATATTAAATAAGATTGAAAAAATAGAACAACTGGGTGTAAAAGCGCAAAAACAAGTCCCAGAGATGCCAGAAGAATTGGTTTAATTTATATATTCTCCAATTGTCGGCTTGCTTTTATATTATTTATGTGTTACATTACTAGTAATTACAAGAGGTGGGATTAAATGATAAAACCAATTTCTGCTAAAGATAGAATTATCTTGGCCCTTGATGTAGACACGCTGGATGAAGTTAAAGAACTAGTTACTCAATTAAAAGATTATGTAGGTTATTTTAAAATAGGATTACCGTTAATTGTTAACTGCGGCTTTGAAGCTGTAAGGCTTATTGAAGAATTGGGGGCAAAATGCTATTATGACGGCAAATTCCACGATATACCCAATACTGTTCAAAAAGCATGCATAAATCTTGTAAAAAATAATATTCACTTTTTCAGCCTTCACATCCAAGGGGGTTCAAAAATGACCGCTTCTGCAGTTAAAGCAGTAAAGGCAGCCGCGAAAAGGTACGAAAAAGAACCCCCGGTAATTTTAGGTGTTACACTACTTTCAAGCTTTGGCCAAAGGACTTTAACAGAAGAACTTTGCGTTGATAAAAACATAGAAGATTATGTCTTACAATTAGCAAAAGTTGCTCACACCAGCGGACTTGACGGTGTTGTAGCAAGCGCTGATGAAGCAAAAAGAATTAGAAAGCAAATAGGTGATGATTATATTATAGTATGTCCAGCAACCCGCCCAACCTGGGCGGGAGTGGACGATCAAGTCCGTGTCGATACCCCGAGAGAAGCTATTTTAGCAGGTGTTGACTTTATGGTTATCGGAAGACCCATCACTAAATCAGAAAACAGAATTGCCGCTGCTAAATTAGTTATAGACGAAATCGAAACAGCTTTAGAAGATTTAAAAGCCGCAGTTTAAATTATAGAGCGGCCCCAACGTCATTCCGGGTTTAATCCGGTTTTATTTAGCAGACTTTTTATCAGTCATAATGTATTTACGTGCAATTGAATCATAGGTTTGGATAAGATATTCACAGCCATCAGTCGCAATCTTTATTGAATTATTCCTGTCTGTTCTATAAATATCCGAATGCCTTAACACATCCAGCGTTGCTTTGTTTGGGTGGCCATAATTGTTCTTCCCGGTTGAAATTACAGAAACAGCAGGATTAATTTTTTCAATTAAATCTTTGTCTGCAACATTTGCAGCCCCATGGTGTCCAGCTTTAAAAACCTCTATGTTTCCAGGAAAATCCGCGCTGACTTTTCTGAAAGCTTCAATTCCGGCATCACCCATAAATAACATCTCAAAATCTTTATATTTCAAAAGAGTTATAATTGAATTTTCATTATCAGTTTCTAAATTAGCAATGTATGTTTGTATTGTTAACCCGCTTTCTGAATAAATTTCATTGTCATTACGCGCAATTGCAAAATCCTGCTTGCCCGAATTTAAGTAATCCATAATCTCATGCGATGTTTTTGAACTGACATTTTTTGAATTTATATAGACTTTTTTAACTCTCAAATTCTTCATCATATCCACGGCGCCGCCGGAGTGGTCATTATCAAAGTGTGTTATAACGAGCGCTTCAAGATTTTTTATGCCTTTATCGCGCATGTATTTTAGAATTATATATTCAGCCTGGCTTTTTCCGC
>USGC01000044.1 GCA_900554095.1 uncultured bacterium | reverse complement strand
CGACAGACATTCCCGGAACAATATTGAATTCATTCGGGTCGATTTTTTCGTCGAACACGATTTTCACAGGAATTCTTTGAACGATTTTTACGAAGGAACCTACTGCGTTTTCAGGCGGGAAAAGGCTTGATTTTGCACCTGAACTTCTTTGAATGCTTTGGACTTTGCCTTTGAATACGCGGTTCGGGTAAGTATCGATTTTAATTTCAACTGGCTGGCCTGGCTGCATATCTTTAAGCTGATTTTCTTTAAAGTTTGCAACAATCCAAACGTCGTGCGGAACGATTACAAAAAGCGGTGAACCAACGTTTACATACATACCTTTTTCAACGCGTCTGTTTGCGACGGTGCCGCTTTGGGGCGCGTAAATTTTTGTATATGAAAGTTCTAATTTAGCCTTATCTCTGTCTGCTTTCATTGCTTTCAAGTCCGCATCAGCAACTTTGTTGTTTGAAGATGAAAGCAAAGACTGTTCTGCTTGTGTTAAGTTAGCTTGAGCGCTGTCGTATTTTGCCTGAGCGGCATCGAGGGTTTGTTTTGATACCGCGCCTTCTTTGTAAAGGTTTGTGTACCTGTCCAAATCTTTTTTAGCAACATCTATGTTGGATTGTGCTGCTGCAAAGACTGCTTTTGCATTTTTTTGATTTAATAAAGTTCTTTCATAAGCAGCTTCAGCTTTTGCCAGCTTAACCTCATAATCAGCGGGGTCAATTTCTGCGACTAACTGACCTTCTGTAACTGGATCGTTATCGTTAATATAAACTTTTGTAATTTGACCGCTTACACGCGGGGCGACCTGAACGGTTGTTGTTTCAACGTAGGCGTCATCGGTTGATTGAAAACGCAATGCATCGTGAATGAAAATTCCGCCGGCGATTGCTGCAAAAATTATAAAACCAATAAAGATAAATCTTTTAAATGGTTTGTGTGGAGTTTTTTCTGTGTTTTCGCTCATTTCTTCTGCTTGAATATTTTGTTCTTCCATTTTCTACCTCTTTTTATATATTCATGTTTACTCGTTTTTCTAAAGTTTTTCTAAATTGTCTCAGCGATTGTTGAATAGAATCGACTTCTTCTTTGTCAATAGCTGCCGTCATGCTGTTTATGTAATCGCTGAATTTTCTAGTAATAGATTTTAATTCTTTGTAACCTTTTTCAGTAATCCCGGTTTTCTTAACCAACCGGTTATTTTTTGTATCAATAAAGCGTGTGATAAAACCTTTTTGCTCAAGAGAATCCAAAATTCTTCCGGTGTTAGCGCGGTCTTTCAGAATAAGTTTTGCCAAATCTCTCTGGCAAATTCCGGCATTAATTGAGACAGTGTCAAGCGCGGCGTATTCGTCAATTGAAAGAGATATGTTAAGTTTTTCAAACAATTGAACGCTCAGCAATCTCATAAGCCTCGCTGTCTGCTCAAGGTCGTAATGAATACTTTCTATATAATGAACTATTTTTTCTGTCATACTTTCTTTTCTTTATTTAAATAAAAATTATTCTTTGTAACTATGTTGTAAAAAAAATATGTTGCATTTACAACAATATTATGCTAACATATGAATATAAAAAATGCAAGTAGTAAAAATAAGAGGAAAAACAAAATTGAAAAAGGTTATATCAGCAGCAATTATAGCAGGTATTCTGGGTCTACAAACCATGCCTGCTCTCGCAGCAGATAATATCACCACGGCTGCCCCAAAACAATTTAAAAGCATGGTTAAGAAAAACAAAAAAACCAGCGACGATTACAAATATGCTTATGTAAATATAGATTTTTGGGATAAATTCAACGACGATATTTTGTCAGGTTACATTCAAAAAGCTATTATTAATAACTATGATTTGAAAATGGCAACCCTGAATGTCGAAGAATATTACCAACAAACAAGACTTCAATTTGCACACGAACTTCCGACAGCGACAGTGGGCGCTTCTCCGGCTTTGACTAAAATGCCCGGCGCAACTAACACTGATATGTTTTTCGCGGTTCCGGCGATCGTAAACTATGAAGCAGATATTTTCTTGAAAAACAGAGACAAAACAAAATCTGTTAAGAAACTTTACGAAAACGCGCAATTTGATGAACGCGCTGCATATATTTCTATAGCCTCCGCTGTCGGCTCAACATATCTTAACCTTGTTGCGCTCGACAAAACAATTGAACTTCAAGAAGAAATCGTTAAATCAAGAAAACAAATCTATGATTTGATGGTTCTGAGCAACAAAGAAGGCCTTGTATCAACTGCTGATACTGTGAAAGCTAACAAGGCTTACGTAAAAGGCCAGACTGATTTAATTGAACTAAATAAACAAAGAGAAACTGCTCTCACACAGCTTTGCGTGCTTCTCGGCGAAAGCCCCGAAAACGCTAAGTCTCTTGAACGTTCTAATTTCGATGACCTTAACTACAACAACGAAATCCCGGATTATATAGCTTCAGAAATTATTATCCAAAGACCGGATTATCTTAAAGCGGAAAACTCTGTCGAAAAAGCCGGTATTGACGTTCGTGTAGCTAAAAAAGAATTTCTTCCGTCAATAAATATAACCGGACTTGCACTGTTCAATGCAGGCGATATAGGAAGTATTTTCACAACTAAAAATGCCCTGTTTGCACTTGCAGGCGGAGCGCTTCTGCCGATTTTCACCGGCGGTCAAAAGATTGCTAACCTTCGTTTGAAAAAAGCAACTTACGAAAGAATTTTGCAAAACTATTACAAAACTAATTTAACTGCCATTCAAGAGGTTAACGACGCGCTTGTTAAAGTTAAATTAGACAAACAAAAGGTCGATCAAACGCTTAAACAAGCAAACCTTGAACGTGCTGATTACAAATTTAACGAACATAAATTTAACCAAGGTACGATTTCAAAGCTCGACTTGATACAGTACAAAGAAAACCTGCTTACTATAGATCAGCTTGTGGCTCAAAATAAAGTCGAATTCATGGTTGACTACATTGGTCTGTACAAGGCTACAGGAAGCAAATTAAATTAAAACTTAAATATAATCATCACCTCTTTACTTTAATACGATAAAGTGAAGTTTTACCGGTAATTTTCCCAATTGCCGGTTTTTATTTGGCGAATTTGGCACAAATAGAAGCACCGCAGATGTTATTCTACGGTGCTTAAATCCTTTCCATAATCAGAATATGTTACTAACTGTTAGATTGTTTGTACCTGTAACTCAACATACTGTAGGAACTTACGTCAGAAGACGAGTCATCGCCGTAGAATGTTGACATATTTGTGGCTGCTTTGTGGGCAAATTCGTCCATTTTTTCCTGTTTTGCGCCGTCAACACTGAAGGCAGCGATTTCTGCGCTTGTAATCTTGCCGTCGCCATTTGTGTCCATGTCGTCAAAGTGTTCCAGGATGTTGTTGATTGTGGCTGTTGAAAGCCCGCTGTTGCCTGAAAGCGCCAACTGTGTGAACTGTTCTTTCGTCAAACCTTGTGTTGACATGTTATTTGTTAAAGTCTGCATTTCATCAGAGGTAATTACTCCGTCGTTGTTTTTGTCTATTGAGGCAAAGTTGTTTTGCAAATATGATGCAAAAGTCCCGTTCAAAACAGTTGCGTTAGAGGTTTTGCCTTGCGCATCAAGAATATTTTCAAGAGTTACGCCGTCTTCATACTGCGAATTCAGCACAGCATATGTGTTTGTTAGGCCGGAAAAAATGCCCGATAAAGCTCCGTAATTGTTTGTCATTGTAAAATCCTTCTTATAATTTAACTCATGACTATTCTAATGATTTTTTCAAAAAAATCAACCCTTTATCCGTATGATTTGTAAAATTATGTAACAAATCGCGATATTCTCTAAAGTTTAACGCCCCGCATTCCGAATGATTAAATGTAAGATACAGAAATTTAAATTAAGGAGTGTGTATTTATGAATGAAAAAAAAGTTTTGGATATGGAAGATTTGATGATTGATTACGGTGAAATGACAAGCTTCGACTTTAACTCCATGAGTTTCAAAGAAATGCAGGATTTGCAAAGAATCACTGATTACGGTGAAACAAACGTGCCATCAGGATTTAAATACGGCAAATTTGATTTAGTCGATTTGTTTCATTCATTTATTTCACAAAAGGATTAGGCGAGGTTTCTCTATGGATATGAAAGAAATTTTTGAAAGCGGATGTTTTTCGCCGGGCTGGGTTGAGGCCGAAGAAAAAGAGGTTTACCGGCCTGAGCGAAAAGACTTAACAACACTTCTTGCAGAGTTAGAAGATATAAAAAACACGATTGAAGATATAAAAGCCCGTCAGTGGCACTTAGCGAAAGTTATGAAGTTCCACACGGAAGGCTTTGCCCCATAAAAAAAACGGCTGCCGGACTTTTTTACACTAGCCCCAAAAAACTCCCCAAAATTTTGGAGAGTTTTTAGTTTTAGGGCAATTTTTTGTGCTTAAAATTTTTAATATAGAAGTAAGGTGGTGTAATTTGAGTATTTTAAATTTAACGCGAAAGGTGCTTCCTGCGATAACAAAATCCATAGCACAGAACCGCGCAAGCGTCCAAAATCTTCCGGAAATGCGGCTTGCTGCAATGATGCGCTCAGGCGATAAGTCAATAGTCAACGTTGGTATGAATGAATGCAAAGCAGTGCGAATGCTGCCGGGGCGGATTAATACAATTTACACAGATGGACTTGCCGGCTGCAATTCAATAGGGATTTTGGCAAAAGGCAAAGACGGAAACCCTGTTGCAATACTTTCCCATTACTCGCCTCTACAAACCTCGCAAGCCAATCAGGCAATGGCTATTGAAAAACAGTTAGAAACTTACGGCGCTTTTTTTGACAACAATCTGAAACCCAAAGTTTTTTATAATGTTCCGGGGTTTTTTGACGAAGGCGGGCTCAAACCCTGTGTGAATACTGTTTTTGATAAAATTAAACCTGTATTAAATAAATTTTTTAAGGGTAACGTTGAAGAAAAAGTTATACTTTACCAAAATCGAAACAGACCGGCGTTTTTCTCAAGCGCGAACATATTCCAGTTTGACCCCCAAAATCTCAACAAATGCAAAATGACAACAGTAGGCGAAAAAGAATTTTTCATAGATTTGTAATTCTACTCAAAGATTTCTTCTTCCAAAAGCACGTCGTGGCCCATGTTGTGCATCATGTCAAGGTAAACGCCGTAATAAAATTCCATTGCGACAATGTATTCGTTTAAGATTTGCTGGTGGCCGTTTTCAATTATTATTAAATTCATTAACGATGTATCGCCGCTTTTGTAGCGGTCTGTTGACATTTTCAAAATCTCGTCGGACTCTTTGAGTATCTCTTTGTAGTAATCCATGTTTTGCTTTGAGTATTTGAAATTGTTGTAATTTTGTTTTAACGTAATTTTGAGTTTATTTTCAAAGGAAACCTTATCCATTTTGGCTTTTTCAAGGATTATCTTAGAGCGCTCGATTTCAGGCCTGAAGGTGTAGAGAACAGGTATGTTAAAACCTCCGCCCACGTAAGCACCCGGCCACCAATTGCCTTCGCCTTCATACTTTGCCTGCCACGCAAACCCGCCGCCTACCATAATATCCGGAATTCTTTGATTACGTGAAAGCTTATACTCCTGATTGTATTTTTCAATTTCGTTGTCTGCAATTCTAAGCGAGTAGCTGTATTTCAGTGCAATAGCCTCGATATCTTCATATGAGGGAAGCTTTATATCAAGAATGGTTAAATCATCACTGAAAAGCGACGCTTCTTTTGTGTCAAACATCTTGTCTGTGGGTGCTGCGTTAATTACTTTGTTCAAGTTAAACTGCGCGCTGATAAGATCTGCTTTTGCGCGGTTAAGCTCTATAAGTTGTTTTTTGTATCGAATGTCGGATTGAAGAACGTCGATTTTGTAGTTTGAAAGCTTTTGCGGCTTGTTTTTTGCGATTTCGCCCATGTTTTCAAAAAGCGTTTTGCGCTCATTCATAATAAGCACAACTGACTTATAATAAAGCACATCAAAGTATGCTTTCATAACTTTAATTTTCAATTCGTGTTCAGCCTGACGGATTTGGTTTTCGATGGCTTTTCTTTGAGCAATGGCTGCTTTTTTGCGCGGCCCGCGTTTCATAATTTCAATCGGCTGCATAATCCCGGCTTGGCTTGAGTTTCCTGTTCTAACCTGGCCGATTAGAATATTAGATTGTACTTGCGGATTTTGAAGTCTGTTTGCTATTTTTATGTCAGCATTTGCAATAGCAAGTTCCTTACGCTTTGCCTGCAAGTCAAGGTTGTTGCGCAAAGCTGTCTGCACGGCATCATCAAGCGAAACCCTTTCAACTTCTGCGTATACAGGTGCCATAAGACTTATTAAACAAAATATAACTATCAAAAATCTCATAAATCTTTTCCATAAATTATTTTACCAGAAACAAAAAAGATTAAAAGAGATTTTTGCGATATGTGATATTTGTGTTAAACAATCACGGGTTTGCCGGCGAACTTAATGAGAATTTCAATGACTTTCGGCATTTGACAGACGAACGAGTAATTCCCGTTTGCCAAAGAGCAGCGGCGGCAGTCGCAGCCGATGGAATAGCATTCAATAGCTTGTTCAGTCCAGCTTTTCGTAATTGATTCTGAAATTTCCCCGTTGGTTTGGGGATGGAACGACAACGCTTCTACAGATAAATCTTTTATGCCCATAAAACCCCCTCAAATATATTTTATCTTATAATAAAGTCGTTTTAATCCTCTTTTTGAATGAGTTTTTGGCTTTTGCGCTTGAAAATTAAATAATTTAACTCGCCGGAGATTACGGCGGACTGCCGGTAGTTTTCGTTTACAAACGCGCAAAACCCAACGGCATAATCCTTACAAATGTATTCAAAATAGTAATCTTTCATGTTTTTGTTGTTGAAAATTATATATTCAGGAAGCGATTTTTGAAAATGTTCAATGAACTTGTCCTCGCCAAAAACCTCGACATACAAAGGCAGCATGGAATTATACCACCCGTCGGACTTTCTGTTGGTCAGAAAATTTATCATCAAACCTTCCGGATAGATTACGATTTTGTCGGATTTCTGCGTATTTTTTTCGATGTAATCTATCAAAAGCGTTGTGCTTTGGCCTTCTTGGGGGGGTGTGTATATCGTTGAATTTTTGTTTGTAATTTTAAAATCCGGCAATGACTTAAAGTTGCTTAAAGCAATGCTTAGCGACGTGATTATGAGAAAAATCCCCGCACTCTTTTGGTAATCCTTTTTGACAAACAAGAACATTAACGCAAAAAATGCCGTCAAAACCGTTGATATATAATAGTTTCCATATGTTTGATAAGATAGCCCGAAAAATGTTTTTATGCATAAAGCGAGTGCGCTTACAACCAAAACTGCTGCCGGCATGTTTGAAAACAGCTTTCTGTGCGCGATTAACCCTAATATCAAAACCAAAACCGGCAGATAGATAAATTCCAAGGGGTTTGTTACTAAAAACGCCGCTGCTGAGGCAATTACCAAAACAATGTATGACAAAATTTTCTTTGTCTTAATTTTTTCAGCAAGTACGAAAGCTCCGAATATTGTTGCGCTAATGGTTAAAAATACCAGAACATACGGGATATACGATAGTCTGAAATACAGCCCCTGCGTGCTGTAGAAATATTTTAAAGTTTGGCTTTCAGACATCAACCGCATTATTGCAGCAAAGTTTCTCAAATCCTCTACGCTCAACCCCTGCCAAAACAATACGCCAAAACAGATTAACGGAATTGTGGCAAATGCCCCTAAAGCTTTCAAAATTATTTTTAGATTTCTGCAAGCAAAGATTACGCAAAAGACAACGACCGAATACAACAGAAAGTCGTATTTGCAGCAAACCGCCGCCCCGCTTAAAAAAGACGAAAGATAAAGAAATTTTACATTTTTTTCACAAGCTTCGCGGCTCGGCTCGCAGGAAGTGTCAACGTATTTCACCAAAAACAAAAGCGAATACACAAACGCCAAAAGCCCCCAAACCATTCCTTGCGAATATGCAAATGTAAAGTTAAATAAATGATACGCGCAAATTCCGCCGGCAATCGTAAAAAGACCAAGTGAAAAACTTAAAAATTCAGTCAGAAACTTTCTTGCTGTCAGGTAAATTCCGCACACAATTCCTGCCGTGCACAAAACTCCGCTTGTGTAAAGCACCGAAAGCTTTGTGCCAAAAACCTTGAACAAAAGCGCATTCACAAGATACGAAAACGGCCCGTAAATGTTAAACAAATCCTTGTATAAAACTTTTCCGCTGAGGATTTGCTGAGGGTAATAAACCTCACGCCCCACGTCCAGCAGAATATTGCCGTAATGCCCTGTAAAAATTGCCGCAGCACACAGCGCCAGCACGATTAAAAGAATTAAATATTTGTTTGCTTCAAGAACCCTTTTCATATTAATAAAATTTAACAAATAAATGTATAAAAAGCAATTTAGACAAAAATTTTAACTTTAATAAAGAAGAAGGAAAGGTTATGTCATTAAACTGGGTAAACAGCACAGATATGCTGGCGGATGCCGGAATTATAGACTTTGATGCGGCGGCGTACATAACAGGCAGCCGGCCAAGGTACATGGGCAGTCCGCAATTTCCGGTTGCCGGCGTGCCTAATTTGAATTTATCAGGGCCATCTTCGGATGTTTACGGGGCCTCTGACAACAAAATTGTTAAAAATCCGTCTTGGAAAAAATGGCTCTTTGGGGTTTTAGCTGTTGGAGGGGCTGTTTATGGATATAAAAAACTCGGCGGACTTCCAAAAACCGTCGGAACTTTTATCAATAACATTTTTGGGAAAATAAAGGGATTTTTTAAATAGCCTTAGCCCCGGACGTCAATTTTTCTAATCTCTAAAACAGCTTCAGAGTATAGGTGCAGACTACGTCTGCCTCCCGCAAGGGGCGAGGGTGAAGGGATTTGAACTTGCTGTCTTAAAATCGTGAGAAGACATTGCACGGCCCTAGCGCCTATGCTCAGTCTTGGACTTTAAATCCTAATTCCGAAAAAAGCGCCCGCCATGAAAATCGTTCCAAAGTACAAGAGCACACTTCGTGTGCCCAAAGTATAGGAGCACACTATGTGTGCTCAATTACGATGATTTCCGGCATGCAGTGGAACCGCAGCGGAAGGATGCTTGTGCCTAAACCCTTTGTAACAATGAGCTTTTTGCCGTTTTCATCAAAGAAGCCGCTTGCGTATTTTGTGCCGAACTTCGACGGAACAACCAGCGGCCCGTGCAATGGCAAACGCACCTGTCCTCCGTGCAAGTGCCCTGCCAAAACAAGTTTTACACCATACGGAACACTTTCTATGATATCCGGTGTGTGTGAAAGAAGTATTACAGACCTGTCTGTACCCGCCAAAGCCTCTTGTATATCAGCATTTCCAGTCTGCATGTCCTCTACTCCAGCGATATAAAAAGGTTTTGGGGCTTCTATCCGAACGGCGCTGTTTTCCAAAACTTTTATTCCGTTTGCCTCAAGCGACTTTGTAATGCCGTCTTTATCGTGCCAGCCGTCGTGGTTTCCGAGTACTGCATAAACCCCGTATTTCGATTTGATTTTGGAAAATTCCGCACTAATTTCCTCAATCGGCAGCGTGAAGCCTTTTTTATGCCCGTTTACGTAATCGCCGCCCAAAAGCACGATGTCCGCATTTTGGGAATTAATCGCCTTTACATCCCTTTCAAGGCGCCATTTTTCGTAAGGTTTGTAGTGAAAATCCGCCGCAAACACCACTCTTAATCCTCTCAAATCCGGATCCGAAATTTGGTATTTTCTGATACGCAAGACATTCGGCTCAACAAATACAGACCAGATAAAAAGTATTAAAATTATTGAAAAAATTGCAAAAATTGTTTTCATAAATTATTTTTTCTTGTCAGCAAGCTCGCTGTCCATTCTCAAGAAGACCGGTTTAATGTCTTCTTTTGCGATGAGTTTGCCGAGTTTAAGGCTATGCGCAGCAAGGCTGTCGAGTTTTGTGTTCTTTAAATCAAAAGAAAGCTGGCTTGCCATACGCATTGCAATGTTCGGGCAGAACGGGTAAATAAGCGCTGATACAACGCACATAATTTCCAAAACAGTTGTCAAAACCTGGCCGCATTCTGTCATTTTTTCTTCCTTAGCCAAAGTCCAAGGCGCGTTGTCGGTTACGTATTTGTTGGTAATATCGACAAGCTGAATGATTTCATTGCCTGCTTCTGCGATTTCAAAATTATCAAAATGATTTTTTACAATATCAATTTTGTTTTTAGCGATTTGAAGAAGCTGGTTATCGCTGATGAATTCCGGCTTAATTTCACCGTCAAAATACTTAACAAGCATAGAAAGCGTGCGGTTTAAGAGGTTTCCCATAGAATTAGCCAGGTGCGCGTTAACTTTTTCTTTGAAATCTTCATCGGAATAATTTCCGTCTTTTCCGCAAGGCGCGCAAACGCCCATATAGTAACGGAAAGGATCCGGAATATCAAGTTCAAAGTTTTCCAAAACGGCAGTTGGCGAAATTACGTTGCCCAAAGACTTTGACATTTTGCTTTCGTCAATCGTAATCCAGCCGTGTGCAAGAATGTGTTTTGGCAGCGGAAGGTCAAGCGCCATCAGAATTGCCGGCCAGTATATGCTGTGGAATTTCAAGATATCCTTGCCGATTACCTGAACATTCGCCGGCCAGTATTTCTTAAAGTTTTCGGACGGGTTTTCGACATCATAGCCGAGCGCTGTGATGTAGTTGGAAAGCGCGTCTATCCATACGTAAATCGATTGTTCAGCATCATCAAGCACATCGATTGCCCATTGAACGTTGGATTTTGAACGCGAAACAGAAATATCTTCGATATTTTCCAATTGGTTCAAAACTTCGTTTGCCCGGAACTGCGGGATTATAAAATCAGGGTTTTCCTTGATATGCTTAATTATTGCGTCTTTGTACTTTGTTAATTTAAAGAAGTAATTTTCTTCACTGATAAGTTCGGGTTTTTTCAAGTGGTCAGGACAGAGCCCGTCTTCTGTAAGGTCTTTTTCATTGAGAAAGCTTTCGCAGCCGGAGCAGTAAAGGCCTTGATACTTGTGTTTGTAGATATCGCCGTTTTCGACAAGTTTTTTGAAAATCTTTTGCACAATTCTTTTGTGATCGTCGTCTGTGGTTCTGATAAACCTTG
>USGC01000043.1 GCA_900554095.1 uncultured bacterium | reverse complement strand
TACGTCAAATTCTGTCTTTTCTTCAGCTGCTGCACCTGCTGCTGCACCTGCGGCCAAGCCAAGTCCGCCGTAACCATATTCACGGCTGCGATTGTTGTAATTGTTTACTGCATCTACCATAATTGTGTCCTTCCTTTTTTACACACTTTATAGTTAATATAAAAATTCGAAAATAATTTATTTGCTATCATTTAATAAATTAGTTTACAATTATTTACATAAAACCAAAAGTCTGCACATAAACTTCTTTATAAGCTAATTATATCACGTATATCTAAGAGTGCAATATATTGTTTAAAAACATCACACATTTCAACCTTTTAAATGATGTAACTCTATCTGAATCATATAGAATAATAATGTAACATATTTTAATAATTCAGGCGGATTAATGAGTCAAAGTTTTGATTTCACATCTTACAACAACATAAAAAGAATGAATGAAGAAGAACTTGCTCACACTTGGGAAGAGTATTTAAAAGACAAAACTCAAAAAAGTGTGCGCGACACCTTAATCGTGCAATACATCTATTTAATTCGTTATGTTGTGGGTCGGGTAAAGGTTACACTGCCATCGACGATTTCTCTTGAAGACATTGCCGGATACGGTGTAGAAGGTCTGATTAACGCTATTGAAAGATATGCACCACAGAAAAATACACGCTTTGAAACCTATGCGCTTATTCGTATAAGAGGCGCAATACTTGATAGAATTCGCTCTCAAGATTTTTTGCCAAGAAGCGTTAGAAAAAAAATTAAAGACATAAAAGCAGCAACCGAAAAACTAAAACAAGAATTAGGCCGCATGCCTACTACAACAGAAATAGCAAACGCTGTTGACATGACACCGGATAAAGTATCGCAGCTTTTGTCAGAAGATACAACAATGACATCTTTGTATGAAAAGCGCGGAAATACAGAAGATTCAATTGAAATTATTGACACAATTGAAGATACAAACAAACTTAACCCGCAAGAACAAACAGAAGAAAACGATGTTAAGTTCCAGTTAGAAAAAGCGCTTAAACGTTTGCCCGAACGTGAACGTGTCATAATGGTTTTATACTATCAAGAAAACATGACCTTAAAAGAAATCGGCGCTACATTAAACATGTCAGAATCTCGAGTTTGCCAGCTTCACGCTCAATCAATTATGAAGCTTAAAAATATTCTCAGCGAAAACCGCACATCGCGTCTTAAACAAAGCATTATCGCTTAAGTTCATAATCAAAAATTACAAAATCAATCCGTTTATCAATTCCATCTGCACCAGAAACATTACCTTTAAAAGGCATTATTTCACCATACCCCAGCGCAAAAATCCTTCTTGACGGCACTTTCCCGCAAAATACAAGATAATCAGCAATACTGTTTGCCCTGGCGTTTGACAATTCCCAATCCGCATCATACGCACTTTTTGAATAATCGTTATCCTGTGTATGGCTTTCCACAGTGCATTCGTTGTTAATCTTGTGTAAAACAGAGACAACACCATCCAATATTTTTTTGCCTGAAAGCTTTATATCAGCTTCTCCTTGATGGAAAAAGTTTTCTTCATCAACCGAAATAATTAACCCTCTTGGGACTTTTGTATAAATAATTCCTTCACATGGCCCCAACGCCTGCTCAAACAGAGTTTGTATTGCAGAAGCTTCCGGAGCGGCTGTGGCACTAATATAAATAGTTCTCGGATATTCGTCCGGGAATGTCTTTGATGCATTTAAAAAAATTATCAGAATTATCAAAATAAATTTTTTCAAAAGCCAAGTCCTCACTGCCGCCCAAATATACAACTTGAAACAGCTAAATTTTGTGTACACTATACCCTATTATTCAATAGTTGAATAACTTGCACATTCCCTGACTAATCATCCTTCAAAAAAAATTTACGGCTTTAAAATCGAAAGAACAAAGTTTTCGTTAAAATACTTTCTTGCACAATTTTGAATTTGCTCAGAAGTAACTTGTGAAACTTTTTCTTTAATTTTTTTGTTAAAGTCAAATCCAAGGCCTAATATTCCGTTGTGAGCATAAATGCTTGCTTTTTGAAGATTAGTTTCTTGAGCGAAAGCCCATTTTCCATAAATATTATTTTTAGCATTTTCCAACTCTTCGGGCCCTACCAAAACATCTTTAATTTTAGCAATTTCCTCATTAAAACCTTTTAAAGAAGTTTCAATATTTTTCGGTTCTGTTGCAATATAGATGGAGAAGTTTGCCGCAAGCGCGAAAGGTTCATAAGAACTTCTAACAACATAAGCAAGCCCTTTTTTGTCGCGCAGTTCCAAAAACAGCCTTGAAGAAAGTCCGCTTGCACCGAGAATTATGTTCAACAAAATTAATGCAGCGTATTCTTCACTTTTATAAGTTGGCACAAGCCAGCCTTGAATAATATGAGATTGGTTCGCGTCTGGCTTAATTATTTCAACCTCTTTTTTAGTGCAAATTGCTTTGGGTGATGGACAAGCGCTTTCATCTTTTAAATTCTCTATATCTTTGAAAGATTTGTTAACATCGCCTAAAACCTTTTCAAAATCAATGTCTCCTACAAACGTAATTACCTTTTTACTGTTTTCAAGAATATTTTTATACGCATTAATTACATCTTCTTTTTTAATATTATGAATGTTTTCAAGGATTTTAGTGTAAGTATTGCCATAACAGTGGCCTTCAAAAATGTTTTTGTAGTAATTTTCAAGGGCTTTGCCTCTTGGCGAATCAAGTTCTGCAATAATTTCACCTTCCATTTTTGCGATTTCTTTATCAAACTCTTCAAAAGTAGAATTTTTTACAATGTCTTCGACAAGTTCAATTGCCTTATCAAAATCCTCGTTCAGGCAAAGAAAACGAAATCTTAAATAGTCAGGACGGCATTCTGATGAAAATTCAATTGCATATTTATCGAATTCCTGAGCAATCTGTTCAGCCGTGCGGGATTTTGTTCCTTGCATGAAAAGTCTCGCCATTACTGAATAAATTCCCGGACTTTTTTCAGGTTCATTCAGTGAAATATTTAAACAAAAAGCTGCTCTTGGAGTGTTTTGCGCTCTTTCGTAAAAAAATTCAATATTGTTATTTAATTTTGTAAGTTTTTCATTCATTTGCTCTCTCCTGATGTTATAGCTGAATTTTAACACATATGAAATAAAAACACAATAAGCTTGTAATTTCAGCCTGTTTGGCATATAATCAGGATATGGAAAATATGAAAAAAATTAAATTAAATGATTTTGAAATCGGCGGGGAGAAATTAACTATTCTTGCGGGCCCCTGCGCCATTGAGAATATTGAAATCCTCGACAAAACAGCGGCTAAATTAAAAGAAATAACCAAAAGACTTGATATAAATTTTGTATTTAAATCTTCTTTTGATAAAGCAAACAGAACTTCCCTGTGTTCATATAGGGGGCCAGGCCTGGAAAAAGGGCTCGAAATGCTTGCTGAAATCAAAAAAAGATACAATGTACCAATTGTAACGGATATTCATCTTCCGGAACAAGCCCAAAAAGCAGCAGAGGTCGCTGATATTATTCAAATTCCAGCTTTCTTGTGCCGTCAGACAGATATTCTTGTTGCCGCGGCCAAGACAGGCAAAATAGTTAATATTAAAAAAGGTCAATTCCTTGCGCCTGAACAAATGAAAACTTTAATAAAAAAGATTGAAGATTCTGGAAATTCAAATATTTTATTAACTGAACGCGGCGTCAGCTTTGGGTATAACAATCTTGTTGTAGATTTCCGCTCAATGCCTATTATGCAGAAATTCAATTATCCAGTTGTGTTTGATGCGACTCATAGCGTTCAGCTTCCGGGTGCTCACGGAACTTGTTCGGGCGGAGAAAGAGAATTTGTACCGGTTTTGGCAAAAGCCGCAATTGCAGCAGGCGCTAATGCGCTGTTCTTTGAAATTCACCCAAACCCTGATGAAGCTCTCTGCGACGGCCCTAACATGATTCCTCTTGACAAAGCAGAAAACCTTTTTAGTATATGTAAACAAATTTTTGAAATTGTAAGAAAGTAGCAAATGATTATAAAACAATACGTTCTCGGACCCATAAGCGCTAATAATTATTTGGTCATGGATGAAAAATCTAAAGAAGCCGTTTTAATTGACTGCTCTGAAAAAAGTCAAAAACTTCTGGATGATATCAAAAATTTGAATGCTCAAGTTAAATATATTCTTTTAACTCACGGTCATTTCGACCATGTTATGGGTGTGAATGACATGAAAAAAGAATTGGGTGCCAAAGTTTTAATCCATAAAAAAGATGTTTCTCAAATGGATATGACAAAAAGTATTATTGCAACTTTCGGATTTTCCATTGATGAAAACCCGTCTTACGATGAATTTGTTGATGAAAACAGTGATTTATCAATAGGTGATATAAAAATTAAAGTAATTCCGACCCCAGGCCACACTGAAGGCGGAGTTTGCTATCTTGTTGACGGAAAACTATTTTCCGGCGATACTCTGTTTAGAGACTATGTTGGCAGAACAGACTTGCCGGGCGGAAGTTTTGAAAGTTTGAAAACAAGCATAAAAGATGTTCTTTTCAAACTCGATGACAATACGGAAGTTTTTCCCGGCCACAACGAGATTACCACAATAGGTTACGAAAAAAAGTACAACGAAATAATATAATTTGACTGCTGCAAAAGTCAGCGGAGGGTAATATGAAAGATCAACTTAACAAAATATACGAAAACGCGGCAAACGATTTGTCAAAAGCTCAATCTATCAACGATATTGAAGAAATTAGAGCTAAATATTTGAGTAGAAAAGGTGAATTCAACGCCATTAAAAAAGGCTTGAAAGACTTGTCTGACGAAGATAAAAGAACAGTCGGCGCTCTTGCAAATGAAATTACGCAAAAACTTGAAAATGCATTGAAAGAAAAACACAGCGAATTTTATAAAAAAGAGCTTAATGAAAAACTTCATAAAGAAAGAATTGACCTGACTTTACCCGGTAAATACACTCCTCGCGGGAAAGTTCACCCGATTACTGCAACAACAACTGAAATTGTTTCAATCTTTCAAAGCCTCGGATTTTCTGTTGTGGACAATGAGCATTCTCCGGAAGTTGAAACTGAATATTATAACTTTGATATGCTTAACTTTCCGCCTGATCACCCGGCTAAAGATATGCAGGACACTTTTTACGTAAAACATGCTCCAAATGTTATTTTAAGAAGCCAAACATCGAACTCCCAAATAAGAGCAATGGAAGGTAAAAATCCGCCAATCCGTGTTATAGCACCTGGCAGGGTTTACAGAAATGAAAACGTTAACGCCAGAAAAAATAATTTCTTCCACCAAATTGAAGGGCTTTATGTTGATAAAGATATAACTTTTGGGGATTTGAAAGGCGTATTAAACGAGTTTATACGAATTTACTTTGGCGCAAGCCGCCCGACAAGATTTAGAAACAGCTTTTTCCCATTCACAGAACCTTCTGCTGAAATAGACGTTCAATGTATTATGTGCGAAGGCAAAGGCTGTAAAATATGCTCCGGCACTGGCTGGCTTGAAATCTTAGGCGCAGGAATGGTTGATCCAAATGTATTGAAAAACGTTGGAATTGACCCTGATGTATATTCAGGTTTTGCGTTCGGCATGGGTGTCGAAAGATTGTCTATGCTTAAATATGCAATTGATGACATTAGATTGTTCTTTAACAACGATGTGAGATTTTTAGAACAATTCTAGTCTAGTCTTCAAGCTCAAATATTGTATAATCATTTATTTTGAACGTATCAATAACCTTGAATCCCTCCTGCTCAATTATCTCGAACGCAGGCGGCAAGGATTGGTCAAAACATACAAAATAAAATCTCTTGAAATGAGGTCTTGTTGTATAATTATCCTTGACAAATTTAAACAAAACATCTCTTGCCGGGTTAGTGAAAAGCTGTGAGTACATGTAAGAATGATTGTGTCTTACATACATCAAGACAGGAATTTTTCTTTCGGCAATTTTTTTATTCAAAGGTTCAAAGCTTTGATATGTATTTTCAACATTGCCTTTAACCAAGCTGAACTTGCTTAAACCATATACAGCGTAATCATTCCTTGATGCGAACACCGCGCTTGAAATATATAAGAATAAAAATCCGGCTATTGCTATCTTTTTATAATTGTCTTTTAGAAGTGATGCCAAATATGGAATTGCAATGCTTAAAGCCGGGAATATCGGCACGACATAACGCAAAACCTTAAACGGCATCAGATAAGTTATAGCTAAAAGCCAAAGTACAGATGTTATTAAAATAGAATTCAGCATCGCACTGCCCTGCTTTGAACGCTTAAATAGAAGAAACGCCCCAAGCAGTACAACCGGAACATAAAAAAGATAATTAAATATTATTATTAAGAGTTTTGCCGCCGAATACCAAGTATTTCTAATTAAACCTTCCCCCAGCATAAGAGCTTGGGCTTCTGCGGCCCGCCCGGATTCTGTTACAGTAAAATACCCATGATAGCATAACAGTGTCAGGATAAATCCTGCTATTGCGCAGCTAACGACAACAAGCAAACTTTTTTTATTTTTATGTTTTTTGGCCAAAATCATAAGGCTTAAAGTGATAAGCCCGACATAAATAACAGAAAAATAACCGGATAAAAAAGCTAAAGTATTTGCTATTGTTAAAATCAAAGAATTTTTTATTAAACCGTAATTCTCATTATTTTCAATTGACTGGTAAAACCTTACATAAGCGTAAAGCAAAAAGATAAAACATGTTTCTTGAAGCTGATAATCTCTGAAAAATATTGTATTTGATATTGAACCTGTATTAAAAAAAGCAACGGCCAGACCTAATGGTATATACATTTTATTATCTTTAAACAACCGCCGCAACACAAGATACAAAAGCCAAAATGACATTGTAAACAGGGTTAAATTTAAGACGCCCAGATGTTTAACAAGATCTTTGTATTCATAATAATATCCCTTATCAACAACAGCCAAAGAATATAGTGTATGATAAAAATTAGTATGCGGATTGTCGCCGTTATTATCAATATAAAGTCTTTTTGCATTTCTAAACCACTGCGAGTATGAATTTACTTTTGCAAAATTCATTTCCATTAAATCTTGCCCGCTGTAAACAGAACTATACCCGTAACCTATTTTATAGCCCATATTATTCAATGTCGAGATATTGTATCCGGCCATTTCATCAGCGAAAAAAGAGGCTTTCTGGGTTAAATAGTAGCACCGCAGCCCAAATGCAAAAATAAATACTACAATTGATAAAAGAATCACTGCATGCTTTTTCAAAAATCCCTTCATATCTCCTCTTTCAACTTTTTTATTTCTAATTTTTTTTAAACAACCACCTTGTTTAATCCATGTGGTTTATCAACATTTCTGTTCAAGAATTTCGCACTCTCAAGTGCCAGCAATTGTATAATAACTGAAATAACAAATGCTTTAACTATTTCGCTTTCACAGTTTATATTTAACTCGAAATTCGCATCTACTTTATCATTTGGATTACCTATTATACAAATAGGCGGATTATAATCATTCTTGATTTTATTTAAGTTTTTGATTGCCGTAAATCCAAGATTATTAATAGTCAAATAAATCAATACAGCTTTGTTATTCAAAACAGCCACGTGCCCGTGCATGAATTCACCCAGAATATTAGCAGACACATTTAAAAAAGAAGTTTCTTTGATTTTCAGAGCTTCTTCTCTTGCTAATGAATATGAAATTCCATCTGCTGTAACAATGACATTTTTAAATTTTGTGATGAATTTAGCGAAAACCTTAATTTCCGGCAAAATTTCAAAAGCATTTTGCATATTTTCAGGAATAGACTTTATTTCATCGACATAATGTTTTATATCAATTCCTTTTAAACACGCATACTTGAGAGCAAGCACGGTCAAACAAAACATTTGGGCAGTGAAAGATTTTGTTGCAGCAATACTTTTTTCCTCACCTGCGTGGCAGTCCATTTTATAATCCGAAGCCTGCCAGATAGTAGAGTTAACCTTGTTTGTAACACAAAGTGTCAAAACTCCGAATTCTTTGGCTCTGGCAAGCGCCTTGTTTGTATCTGAGGTTTCACCGGACTGGGTAATAAATACATACAAAAGATTTTTATCATGCGGAACGGCTGATTTCAAAAGAAATTCGCTTGAATACATAGCGCGGGCTTCAATGGAGGCAATATCACCGAACAAATCTGCCGCAAACCTTGCGCTGTTATATGATGAACCGCTTGCAACAAAAACAATTTTTTCAATGTCTTTGGGCACATCAATATTGATATCATTGTTTGCGTCAATGTAAGTTTTTATAAGATGTTCAATAATTTGAGGCTGTTCAAAAATCTCCGTTTCCATTGAAGACTTTTCATTTTTTTGAAAAAACATCATTTTATCCTAAAATTTCTTTTAATAACTCATTAACAGTTTTCGGATTAGCGCGGCCCTTGGTTTCTTTCATAACCTGGCCAACAAAGAAGCCCAAAAGCTGTACTTTACCGCCTCGATAAGCCTCTGCTTGATTTGGATTAGTATCAACAACTTTCTGTACAATTTCTTTGATTGCTTCTATGGTTGTATCCATATCTTCTTTTGTGGTATCTGCACCAAGGGTCAGTCGCAGGGAACCATGTGCGATCTCATGAGGCAGACCGATGGCTAACAGTACATGAGATGGATCTAAGGATCCGGAAGTACATGCAGAACCGCTGGAACCGCAGATACCTGCCATGTCTAACTTGATCAGTAAAGACTCGCCTTCGATAAACTGGAATGCAAAGTTTACGTTGTTTGGCAGACGATTGGTTCTGGAACCGTTAACTCTGGTAAATGGAACCTCTTCTGTTACACGTTTGATCAGATAATCTCTCATCTCGCGCTCTTTTGCTGTACGTTCTTCCATCGTAGCAATAGCACGTTTTGTTGCTGTACCGATTCCAACAATACCCGGAACATTTTCTGTACCTGCACGACGTTTTCTTTCCTGTGCCCCACCATGAACGAAAGAACGGATCTTCACGCCTTTTCTGATATAGAGGAATCCGATTCATTTTGGTCCGTTCAGCTTGTGTCCGCTGGCACTTAACATATCAATATGACATTCATCTACATTGATCGGAACCTGTCCGAAAGCCTGTACGGCGTCTGTGTGGAACAGAATACCATGTTTGTGGGCGATCTCACCGATCTCTTTGATCGGTTCAATCGTTCCGATCTCGTTGTTTGCATACATTACAGAGATCAGGATGGTATCCGGGCGGATTGCTGCTTCCACATCTGCCGGATTTACTTTTCCGTATTCATCCACATCAAGATAAGTCACTTCAAATCCGCGTTCTTCCAGATAAGCTGCTGTATGCAGGATCGCATGATGTTCGATCTTGGTTGTGATAATATGTTTTCCTTTATTCTGATAAGCCTCTGCGGTTGCTTTGAGTGCCCAGTTGTCAGACTCTGATCCGCCGGCCGTAAAATAAATCTCGTTGCTCTTTGCGCCAAGTGCGTTTGCGATTCTTTCTCTCTGTTCTGCCACAACATCTTTGTTATGGGATGCGAAGCTGTAGATCGCAGACGGATTGCCGTACTGCTCTGTAAAATATGGCAGCATTGCTTCCAGAACTTCCGGTGCAGTTTTTGTTGTTGCTGCGTTATCCAAATAAATTAACTTACTCATCTTTTTGTCCTTCTTTCTTTACTTCTTTATTCATTTCCACAAGGGTATTTATCATAATACTGTCTACCGTCTGTGCCATGCTTTCATTGACTTTCTTCCAGACATATTTCGTGATACAGCTGCCCTGGATCTCACAGCTGTCTTCCGAATGAAGTGCTGCACAAGTCGCAGGTTCCAAGTCTCCTTCAAGTGCTCTGAGTACATCGCCAACAGAAACTTCTGCCGCATCCTTTGCCAGCCGATATCCTCCTCCCGCTCCACGGATACTCTTGACAAGACCTGCCTTTTTCAGCTTCGCCATGAGCTGTTCCAGATATCGTTCCGAGATCTCCTGCCTGGCTGATATACTGCTGATGGAAACTGGTTCTTCTGCGCCATAACACGCAAGATCGATAAAGGCGCGTAAACCATAACGTCCCTTCGTTGAGATCTTCAATCCATCACCTTCTCTTTATTTTTATATCCCACTGTTTTACTAGGATTTCTATCAAACTGAGGATATCACCTCTGCTATGTTCTGTCAAGGCTGTTTCTTGCATATATTTTAAAACAAAAATGCCTTCGGAGCTGCTATGTCACAAAAACATTTTCTCCTGAAAGGAACTTTTATCCTTACTGTAACCGGCATTCTCACTCGTGTAATGGGATTTTTTTACCGTATTTTTCTCAGCAGATCTTTCCCTGCCGAAGAAATCGGTCTGTATCAGCTGATTTTCCCTGTCTACACACTTACTTATGCCGCAGCTTCAGCAGGGATCGAGACGGCTCTGGCGCGCCTGGTTGCCGCCTCTTCTGCAAAAAAGCAGTCCGCAAAAACTTATTCTTACCTGAAAGCAGCACTGCTTTGTTCTCTTTTTCTTTCCATCTGCTGTCTTTTTCTGTTGCAGAAAAATGCTGTTTTTCTCGCCACAGTCATACTTGGCGATCCCCGCTGTGCCTCTCTCATCTCCCTGATAGCATATGCACTTCCATTCGCAGCTCTGCACAGTTGCAGCTGTGGTTACTTTCTGGGGCTCAAGCAGATCCGGCTTCCTGCCCTCTCCCAATTATTTGAACAGCTGGTCCGGATCTTTTTTGTTATCCTCCTCTATATAGCCGGTGTTCATACCGCTTTTACACCATCTGTCGCAATTGCTGTCCTCGGAATTGTCGGTGGTGAAATTGCAGCCGCATTTCTTTGCATCCATACGTTCAGAACTGCCGGGCAGCCTTTCTCCTCACGCCAGGAGCCGGCTCTTTCTGCTGTTCCTGCCCTGCTTTTTTCTGCTCTTCCACTGACCGCAAGCAGAGTTCTTCTGAATCTTTTTCAGAGTCTGGAAGCAATTTCCATTCCGCTTGCCCTGCAAAAGTATGGAATGAGTATTTCCGCTTCTCTTAGCACCTACGGAATTTTGACCGGAATTGCCCTTCCCTGCATTTTATTTCCATCTGCCCTCACCAATTCCATCTCCACAATGCTCCTCCCTGAAGTTGCCAGTATGCCGGATACTCAGAAAAAGCATGCTCTTCCGCAGCTTTTACGGAAAGTTATTTTTTTCTGCCTGTTTCTTGGTTTTGCCTGCCTGCTATTTTTCT
>USGC01000042.1 GCA_900554095.1 uncultured bacterium | reverse complement strand
GAAACCCAGTCGGGCAGACCGTTGGACTCGGCCAGTTTCAGGGATTCGGCGATGCGAACCTGATTCTTAGCCTTCTCACGGACGGCGATAACATCACCGGCCTTAACGGAGTAGGAAGGAATATTTACCTTGTTGCCGTTAACGCTGATAGCGCAGTGGGAAACGAGCTGACGTGCTTCAGCACGTGTGCAGCCGAAGCCCATACGATAGACAACGTTGTCTAAGCGGCTTTCAAGAAGGCTGAGGAGCTGTTCGCCGGTGTTGCCGCGTTTGCGGGCAGCTTTGGCAAAATACAGTCTGAACTGACGTTCGAGAACGCCATACATACGTTTAACTTTCTGCTTTTCACGAAGCTGAAGGCCATACTCGCTTACCTTACGGTTTGCGCGCTTTAACTCTCTGTTGGATTTTTTATCAATTCCTAAATAAATCGGATCAAGACCAAGTGATCTGCATCTCTTCAGAACCGGAACTCTATTTACTGCCATGTTATTTGACCTCCCTCATTAGACTCTTCTGCGTTTTGGCGGACGGCATCCGTTATGAGGAACAGGTGTTACGTCTCTGATGCTTGTAACTTCAATACCGCATGCCTGTAATGCACGGATTGCGGCTTCACGACCTGAACCAGGACCCTTAACCATAACTTCTACTGACTTCAGACCATGAATAAGTGCAGCCTTTGCAGCTGTCTCTGCTGCCATCTGTGCAGCATAAGGAGTTGACTTACGGCTGCCTCTGAAGCCAAGACCGGCTCTATTGAACATTCTGCCGATTCTACAATTCTGTCAATCGCAAACAAATCTAAAGGATCAGCCATTGCAACAGTCAGCGTGTCCTCAATTTTAAAAAGCGGCATAATTTTAAATCTTTTGGCATCGACATAGTTAACATATTTAAGGCAGTTCTTATCAGCAGAATAATCGTCGAGATTTACAAAAGGCGTATGGAGTTTTGTTTCAAGAAATTTAATCAAAACATCTTCACTCAGCATTCCGGAGTTAATCAAGGCCTGCCCGATGTTAATATTTTGTGCAGTTGCAATTTCTTGCGCCTGTTCAAGGGTTTCATAAGGAACCAGACCTGCTCTGACAAGATCATATTTTAATTTTTCTAAAGTTTTGTTTGTTACTGATTCCATCGTTAACCTAAATATTTTTCAACTGTTTTAACTACTACATCTAAATCAAAGGGCTTAGTAATATATTCATCGGCGCCGGTTTCTTCACCGATAATCTTGTCTTCTTCCTGAGAGCGGGCGGTAATCATTAATATCGGAATATTTTTGTATTTGTTATCGTATTTTAAAAGCCTGCTTATTTTATAGCCATTAATTTTTGGCATCATAACATCAAGAATTATTAAATCAGGCAGAATTTCTTTAGCAAGACGCAGTCCATCTTCGCCGTTATACGCCGCATAGCAGGTATAATCAGCGGCTTCAAGTACAAATTTTAAGCTTTCTACAATATCTTGTTCATCGTCTACAATAAGAATTTTCTTCATATCTTCCCCTAGTGTCGTCTGTTACAAACATTATAACATATGAAAATTCATCTTCTAGTTTGTTAAAATTTGTTAATTATTTGTGGCTCTAACAAAATTTTTTATCTTTGTATGTTAAAAATATAAAGAAGGAGAAACTTATGGTTAATTTAAATAAAATTGCATCATCAAAGGTCAGTGAAAAGCCTGCTTATCGTTTTTCCGACTGGTTCCCGTTTACAAAACCGCAAGACACAAGAACAAGAGGGCAATTACTTGCGACAATCAACGATTTAGCAAATAAAAATCCGCATGTTAAAGAATTTGTAAAAAGCTTATCAAACATGGAAACAAAATATTTAGGACTTGCCGCTGATACATTGGAGCTTGCACAAGCAAAAAGATTTATGCCTTTTTCAGAGGTTGATCTGAACAAAGTCGAAAAGCAGTCCGGAAAAAGTTTGCTTCAAAAATTGCTAAAAGTTTACCCAAAAGCGGCAAAAGAAAATCCGTATGCGATGGAGCTTGCACAAGAAGTAATTAATAATACAGATGCGTCAACTTCAAAATATTTTCTTTCTAATTTTGTTGAACAGCTCAGCAATCCGCAAGGCTCAGAACATTATAAAGCAATAAAGCCGTTGGTTAAAGATATTGCGGCAGATACTGTTAATAACTGGTTCCCGATGAAGGAAAAGCAGGAGTATTTCGTGAATATTTTAAAAATGTTTATGGATAAGGCTTCAAACCCTGAAAAAATTAGGTTAGTCCAAAAGTTAGCAAAAGCTGCTGACGAAATTCCGGGTGAAAATGTTTTATATCTCGATAACTTTGTAAGAAGCGCGACACCAATTGAACAAGTAGAAAAAAATTTAAAAACAGTTAAAGAGGTAGGCCTCTTAGCTAATGCACAAGGCAAAACGTTTGATATGGTGGACTTTGTAAATCATAACGTTAATTTAGATTAGTTAATTGGCAAAGCAAAGTGGAATTTTGAACCTTTTTCCAACTCACTGTCGCACCATATGTAACCATTGTGTGCTTCTAATAGTTGTTTTGCAATAGGAAGTCCCAGCCCTGTGCCGCCTGATTTTCTAGATAAAGAGTTCTCTATCTGCGCAAATTTGTCAAAGGCTCTCAACAAGTCGCACTCCGCAATTCCAATCCCTTCATCCTCAACTGTTACAACAACATAATCGCCCTTCATGTTCTTTAATTCATCTTCAAAACAAGAGTTGAAAATAATATCATCGGCTTTTTTGAATTCAGTTTTAATGCATATATTTTTATTTTCTGGTGTAAATTTTATTGCATTGCTGACGAGATTCGCAAGAACCTGCTCAAGTCTTTGTGAATCTGCTTTTATAAGAGGGACATTTTCTGCTTTATCAGTTGAAATAGTTATTCCTTTTTCTTTTGCGACCCCGGAAAGTGCGGCGGTTACATAATCAACGACTGTATGAATGTCAATATCTTTGAAATGGAAATCCATTTTGCCGGCCTCTATTTTTGATAAATCCAAAAGGTCGTTGATAATACCGGAAAGCCTTGTTACATTTCGTTTTGCCATTGTCAAAAACTTTTCAGATGATGGTGTTACATCAAAACATTTTCCGCTTAGCAAAATATCAAGAGAGTTTTTGATAGATGTTAAAGGTGTTCGCAATTCGTGAGAAACGATTGATATAAATTCAGATTTTAATTTTTCAAGCTGTTCCAGTTTTCTGTTTGTTTCTTTAATTTCAGCATAAAGGGTAGCGCTTTTTAACGGCAGAGTTACCTGCTGCGCTATGGTCTGAAAACATTTGGCATCTTCTGTTGTAAGAGGTTTTTCCTTAAAAATTTCAATGCATCCGTAGAAGTTATCCCCTAGAGATATCGGCGCAAAAAGGTTATCGTATTGAAAAAGCGTAAAAGTAAAACGAGAAGCCGGATATTTTACAACTTTTTGAACTTTCAGGTTTTGTTCGGTAACATCATATGGAAGTTTTTTATCTTTAAATAATGACTGGTAATTATATATAACACGGAGTTTTATGGCGCTTAAAAGCTCATCAGAAATTTCATAGAGTGAATTCAATATTAAAACAGGTTGTTTTTCCGTGCAGAAAGAAAGCGCTGCCGCAAGAGAAAAACTTAAAGTTTTATCAAAGCCTTCAATCATGTAATCAAAAAGTTTTTCCTTATCAAGGGTTCCCGCAAACTGTGAACTTGTATTGTATAGCGCATTCAATCGGTACAAACTCCCCGCCAAATCTTTGTTTGTATTTGAAAGCTTATCTAAAGAGGCTTTCATTCTTAAGTTTGCACTGATAACAGAGTGGATTAAATTCTCGGAAAAATCATTTGCTAAAATTGCATTTGTATATTTTAAAACCTCTTTATCTTCATACTTGTTTTTGGTTAGAAGTATTAGAATACTGTTTTCTGATACTGACTTTATTTTTTTTACGAAATTTTTAATTTTTAAAGACTTAATCTCGGCATCTAAAAGAATAATATCAGGTTCTTCTGCATTAATGTATTCATAAATAAGATTTTCGTCCATCAATACTGAATATGAATATTTTTCCTGCAGAAGAATTTTTTCATATTTTTCTATTCTTTCATTCCAGTCTGATACAATTAAAATCTTCACCATAATATTATGGTAGCAGGGTTAAATGATTTTGCAAATTGTAAAATTTTGTAATAAATATCCTTTGTTAATTAAAGTTTGCCGTAAAAACCTCCGTATAAACGATTAGATAAGATTTTTACGAAAGGAATAAGATGGGTTTATCCGCATCACAAGCAAGATTACTATCAATAACATCTCGTTTGTCAGATAATGAACTTCGTTCACAAACTCTGACAACAGCTAAGATGTCTCTTGCAAACCGTACAACAGAAGCAAGTGCGGAATATATGGATGCGCTAAATTCTACTAAACTTCTTTATTCAACATACGATTCGGATGGCAACAAAATTCAACAAAGCTTAACAGGTGCGTCATTATCAGAATACGCAGAGTTGAAAAATCAATATGGTTTAATAAATAAAAATAATCAAATTCTTGTCAGTGAACTTGACGCAGCAAATTACGAATCAAGCGCAAATTTGGAAGAATTTTTAGACAAATACGGTGTATTGTCAGAACCTGGCGAAGGCGAGATGGTTCAGGTCGTAAACCCTGATTGGCAGACAGCCTGGGATGAATACAACGAAGAATATGAAATATGGATGTCTCAAAAACCCGATAAGAACGATGAAATTTATTGGGATGAAAGAACAAGCACAAGCAATGAACTGTATCAAAAATTCCGTAATGCTTCAGCTTCTTGCTATAGTAATGCGCTTGGCGGTTCATCCGGATGTTATCAACACGTATTGGCACACCTGTTGATGGCCGAATTTCCGGAAAACGGCTCAAATACTTATCAAACTTCTGCAAATCAGTCTATCGAAATAGGCTGGGGCTATATCAATGGTTCTGCAATAAACAGTGCCGGAAAAACTCCTGATATGAACTTAGTTTCACAAGAAGTTGTTAGTCAGGAGAAAATAATTTACGCTGCTGAAAATGAAGCTAATAAACAACGTCTTCTGGCTGTTTATAATGACCCTAATTCAACAGAACAAGAAAAACTAAACGCTCTTTTAACTGGTAACTACTATATCGACAGTAATGGCGATGCTCAATTAAAAACCTTAAAACAAAAATGTATAGACCTCTTCTATGTCTTGAGTAATTATAGCAGCATGGGCTTAGACTACGATGCTGACTTAATCCCGCTTCTTCAAACATTCCAAAAAGACATGGAACAAGCTTTTAAAGAAAAAGTTTTCTTAGAAGATAAATACAATACAGATTATAACAAATGGCTTGCAAACGAACCTGACAAACCGGATGTTCCTTATTATATTGAAGAAGAACAACGAAAAATAGTTAATAAAGACAAAGGCCAATGGTATGTAAATCTTTGGCACAGAATGAACGGCGAAAGCGAAACAAAAGCCGGTACAACAGGTGCTGATGGAGAAATCGTTGAAGGCGGTACAACTTCAACAGGTCTTCCTTTGTATAAAGTACTTGAAGACGGTTTAATGAATAATGCAGACTGGCTTCAATACGCATTGAATAATGGTACGGTTACACTGGAACGTGTACAGTTCACCGACCCGACTGAAGAAGGAACCGGACTTGCCGATTGTACCTGGACTTCAATTATTTGGACAAATGCTGCTGATATTTCAGAAGAAGAAAACGAAGCCGCTGTAACAATGGCTGAGGTAAAATACGAACAGGCTTTAAAAGACATTGAAGCAAAAGATAAGCAGTATGACAATCGTCTTAAACTTTTAGATACAGAACACAATGCATTACAAACTGAATATGAAAGTGTTAAATCTGTAATTGACAAAAACGTTGAAAGGACTTTAAAGATTTATTCATAAAGTAAGCGCCCGCTCAGCGGGCGCCTCATTAAGTGAAGTGTAAAGGAGAAATCAATGAGTGAAGTAAAATTTAATATCAATTTGCTTAGAGATTACTTTTTGAAAGCAAATATTACAGAAGGAAAAGCATTTAGTGATTTAAAAAGTGAAGAATTAGCCGGACTTGCTGTGCTTTCTATTTTCGATAAAAAAGGACAGACAGTACAAGAGTCCTCCTATTCATACCAAAAGCCAGACGGTATAATAGATAAAAGCGAGTTTTATGCCGTAACCGAAAAACAATATGAAAAAGCCGCAAAAGACATTAAAAAATCACTTGAAAAAGCAACCGGCAGAGACTTATCAAGGATTAATATTCCATCTTATTCTGATATGGTTAAAATGATGTCTGATAATAAAATAGACTATAACGAGCTTATTTATCCAGGTAAATCAGGCAATGAACCTTTGGTAGAGATTAAAATTCCGCAAAAGAATGATTCTTTGAGTATGTCGCAGGCAGATATGGCTGAACATTTGCAAAAAATGAACAGAAATGAAGTTGCTGCAATGCATAGACGGGTTCAAGCCGGAGAAAAGTTTGAATTTAGCGGATTTGTCGGTGCGTTTCAGGACTTAATTGATGAATTTCAGCCTGAAGAGCAAGAGATAGCTTACAATAAAGAGCAGCTAGATAAAGTTGAGCAGTACAATTCAAAAGACCAGGTAGTATCAGCATATGACGGTGTCAAAAACGTTTACCGCAAATACAAATACGACGGAAACAGCAAAAAATATTCAGAATTAATGGAGTATACACCTGACGGCTTAAAATCTGCATATTACAAACGCGGAGTCGACGGCAGAATGGCAATATTTACGCTGGACGAAAATGAAGAAATCACAAGAATAACAGTTTTAAGCCCGGAAGACGGTATGCCTATAAAAGATGCCCAAATTGAAGAATTCAATCAATATCGTCAGTATGAAAAATTCATGGATTACTGCCTTGGTATAGGACTGGATGAACAAACAATTGATGAAGAATTACAACATTATTAAGGTTTCTTTTTAGGTTTTTGATATCTTGTACGCGACGCAGCCGGCTTTCTGGCCTGCTGCGTGTGCGAATATGATGTTTGAATCCTTTTTACGCTGTAAACATCCGGTATTGACTGTATTGAATTGATAACTTTTTTAAGAGTATCAATATTATTTAATTCTATGCCCAGCTCTATAATGCCTATTTTATTGCTTTTTGACTTGACATTGGCATAAGTTATGTTTGTGTTGTTGTCGGAAACGGCTGTGATAATATCTTTTAAAAGCCCCATTTTTTCTGCGGTTTCGACTCTTATTGTTGTAGTGTAAGTTTTAGTTGTGTGATCACCTGACCAGTGAATATCCATCATCCGTTCAGGCTGAACGTTTTCGAGCGTTTTGCAGTCAATGCGGTGGACTGATACGCCTTTTGAGCGTGTAACAACGCCTACAATGGGTTCGCCTGGAATTGGCGAGCAGCAGCGGGCAAAAGAATACATAAGCCCTTCCAGTCCAACAATATCTTTTTCCGATTTTTTGCGGTTAGATGCGTGAAAATTTGTCTCAGGCGCTTTTTTCTCAGGTTTTTTAAGCTTGTTAATTATTTTATTTAAGGTTGTTTCGCCATAACCGAGAGCTGCAAATAAGTCTTCTGCCGATTGGTAATTCATCTGAGCAGCAACTCTGTCAAATTCGCCTTGTTTTACATAGTCATCAAATACTGATTTCGTAAGTTCATGTTCAAGATTGGATTTGCCGGCTTCGACGTGATCTTCGCGATTGTTTTTCTTAAACCATTGTTTTATTTTAGAAGAAGCCTGCTTTGTAACAACAAAATTCAGCCAATCCAGCCGCGGGGCTGGGGTTTTGGACGTCAGAATTTCGACAATATCACCGTTATGGAGCTTTGTATCTAACTGTGCTATGCGGCCGTTAATTAAAGCTCCTATTGTCTTGTGTCCAACATCAGAGTGAATTCTGTATGCAAAGTCAACAGGGGTCGCATTAACCGGCAAATCAAGGACATCGCCGTTTGGTGTGAATGCAAAAACCTGATCTGAGAACAGGTCGAGTTTAACTGAATTTACATAATCTTCGGCATTTGTCATGTCCTTTTCGTATTCGACCATTTTTCTCATCCAGCTAAACTGCATATCAGCGGGATTGTTAGCTTTTTGAGAACCTTTTTCTTTGTACCGCCAGTGCGCAGCAACCCCGTATTCTGCAATTTCATGCATCTCCCATGTTCGGATTTGAACTTCAAGGGGTTTTGAGCGAGGCCCTATGACTGAGGTATGAAGTGATTGATATAGATTACCTTTCGGCATTGCGATGTAATCCTTGAAACGCCCGGGAATTGGCTTAAACTGTGAGTGAATAAGCCCTAAAACTTCATAACATTCTTTTTCGTTATCAACAATTACCCTGACCGCCGTAATGTCGTATAAATCGTGAAAAGCAATGTTTAAGCGCTTCATTTTGCTGTAAATACTGTAATAATGCTTAGCCCGTCCTGTAATTTGTGCATTAATTCCGCTTTTTTTAACATCCTGTGAAATTTTATCTATAAGAAGTTTAACAGTCATTTCACGTTCAGCCTTAGTTTGCGAAACCAGCTGTGCGATTTCAAAATACTTCTCTGGTTCAAGGTAGCGCAAAGATAAATCTTCTAATTCCGCTTTAATCCTCCCGATACCTAAAGGTGCAAAGATATCAAGTGTTTCACGTGCAATTTTTTGCTGCTTGTTAGCGGCCATAAAGTTAAGTGTACGCATGTTATGAAGTCTGTCAGCGAGTTTCAGAAAAATTATTCTAATATCGCTTGCCATTGCAATAAAAAGACGTCTGAAATTTTCTGCCTGCCGTTCTTCTTTTGACTTAAACTGCAATTTCCCGAGCTTTGTAACCCCTTGAACAAGATTTAAAACATCCTTGCCAAATCTTTGTTCAATTTCAATTGGCTCTGTTGCGGTGTCTTCAAGAATATCGTGCAGAAAAGCCGCAATAAGCGTATTTGTATCAACTTTTAAATCAACAAGAATTTTGGCAACTTCAACCGGGTGAATAATATATGGTTCTTCTGAAATCCTATATTGTCCTTCGTGCAGACGTTTTGCAAAATTGTAAGCATCTTCAATTTTTTTTATATCTTCATCGTCGCGGTTTTGCTCGATAAGTTTTTGTTTAATTTCATCAAAAAGCGGTTTTTCAGACATGATATAATTATAATACAGATTTTATTCCTTTTTTTCAAGTAAAATCAGTGAATATCATACATAAGGATTACAGTTGTGGATAAAGATAATGAACTTATTATAAAAATTAAAATTTCGCCCGGCGCAAGTAAGAATGAAATAATTAAAACTGCCGACGGCACAAAGATTAAAATTACAGCCCCTCCTGTAGACGGCAAGGCCAATAAAGTTTTGGTTGAGTTTTTGGCAAAAAAATTCAAAATCCCTAAAACGTCTGTTTCAATAATTAAAGGAGAGACTTCAAGAGAAAAGACAATATTATTTAAAGTCTCAAATTCGGAAAAAATTTCATTTATAAAAGATGAATTGTGAACATTTATTAAAAACTGCTAAAAATATAACAAATATAATCTTGAAGTGTTTTAATAAAAATATCTAAGAATAGCATTGGAGTCAAAATGAAAATCAGCCCAGTTGTAAATAATACAAAATATGGAAAAACCTCTTTCGGAAGTGTTCGCCTGAGTGGAGAATTAGGTGTTTTATTAACGACGCAGGCATTAAAAAACGATGCACTTAGAGCGTATTCTAGTAAAGCAGAACATTTGAGGACACTGTGTTCTTCAAAGGCCGAGTTACACAGAATGTTCGGCGGCGGTAATAAAGTAAATTTCTTTCTCAGTTGTCCAAGTATAACTAAGGATTACGAAAAACATCTAGGCGAATGTGAACGCGGTCAGGAATTAAATCTGTTTTTAAACCTGGACAATGATGTTTTTACAAAAGCAGAAAGATTATTATACGAAATTTCTGATAAATAACTTGAAATTTAAAAAACTTCTTGTTATTATGAATTCTGTAAAAGGAAAATTTTTAAAAATGTTAAATACAAATATTTTAAAACTCCATCATCACCATCATTGCAACCTGAGATAGGCTGTGAATTGATTGTGTGCGAAGTTTTAAAATTAATTCAATTCTAAATAAGAAGATAGCCTTTCTCAGGATAATGAGCACAAAGGCTATTTTTTTGAAAAGAATTGGAGATAAATAATAAAAATGTCAATAACAAATATAATTTCAGCAATTGGAAACAACAGCAGCATATACCCCCTTATTGTCCGCGACTGCGGTATTGAAGCCCCATCAAAAGTCTACTTGACATACCAGGAAAACAAAAATGATAAAGATGTGGCTTTCTTGGCAACCCGCGAACGCTTAATTGATGAATACGCAACCTCAATCGTTTGGCTCGGCGGAATTCCTCTTGTGGAAAAACTTGTGAATAAGTTTATTATTGAGAAAAAAGGCTTTAACCCGAATGTAAACTTGAAACTTTTCCAAAATAGTGATTGCCAAGGTATTGATTATAATATCAAAAAATTTGAGGGCAAAGTTTCAAAAGAAATTATAGACGACTTGAAAAAGGTAAGAGATAACAAGGGAATTTACGAAAAACTTTTATCAACAAAATTTTTGGCGGCAACAGCTATCCCCATTGCTATAATGGGCTTTATCCTTCCGAAAATGATTTTTGCGCTTACTGCAAAAACCAAAGCCGCACAAGCAAAACAAAATTCTCAAGAAAAAGAACTTCCGTTAACTCAGCCGACATCCTTTACATCCTCCATAAAAAGCGATGTATTTGATAAAATGTCTTTGAAAAATAAAAAACAAACAAGTTTTACCGGTAATTTTTCTTCTACTGTTGCAAATTTTACAACTTATCAAAAAATGGCAACAATTGACGGCGGGTATGCTGTAGGCCGTGTTGCAACATCAAGAAAGAAAAATGAAGCCGTTGATATAGCTTTTAAGATGTCAGGCATGATGTTTCTGAATTTTGTTATGCCAAAATATATTGAAAAATTTCTGGATTGGACAACCGGCAAAGCCCTTGATTTAAATGTGAAACTAGACCCTCTGATGCTTGAAGATAAAGAATTTTTGAATGAAATCAAAATCGGTTTGAATATTCCAAAAGGAACAAGTGGTAAAGCATTGCTGGATTTTATTGACAAAAATCCGACATCTGTATTTACAAAATACGCAGCAAAATTTGAAAAGGTAAAACTTCTTCCAAACGGAATTCGGGATCCGCGCGCATACGTCGATATAGAAGAACTTAAAAAGTTTAAAAATTCTATAGAAGAATTTGCTAAAAAAGCAATTCAATCCGCAGATATAGAAAAGTTTGCAAAAAAAGCCAAAGTCGTTAAATCAGTGAATATTCTGACAAACGTCGGTTTAAGCAGTTTTCTTTTGGCATACTGCCTGCCTAAAGTACAATATGCATTCAGAGAATGGTACACTGGCTCTAAACTCGAACCCGGTATTGTTGATGACAAGCAATAACAACACTTGAAAAATTCCAGCAAATAGTTTATAATAAAAACAAAAACGAAAGGAGCTGGAAACCATGAATAGTCAACAATCCTTGGGG
>USGC01000041.1 GCA_900554095.1 uncultured bacterium | reverse complement strand
AATTTGCAATAATTTCCATTTCTTCCAAAGACGCATAAACAGCGTGGCAGCCGCAATCTACGTATAAGATTTGGCCGGTTGTACCGGTTGATAAGTCTGATGCCAAGTACAATCCTGCTTTACCAACATCTTCAAGTGAAACGTTACGGCCAAGAGGCGCTTTTGCAACTGCGGCCTTAAGCATTTTATCAAAACCTGAAATACCTTTAGCAGCAAGAGTTTTAACAGCGCCCGCTGAAATACAGTTGACTCTGACACCTTTTTTGCCTAAGTCTGCTGCCAAGTATCTCATTGAAGATTCTAATGCAGCTTTTGCAACGCCCATGATGTTGTAATTTGCAACAACGTATTCTGAACCAAGGTATGTGAGTGCGAAAATTGACCCGCCTTCATTCATAAGAGGTTCAGCATGTTTACAAAGTGAAATCAAAGAGTATGCACTTACACCCATCGCCAAATCCCAGCCTGCGCGCGATGTATCAATGAATCGGCCTTGCAAATCTTCTTTTGCAGCAAACGCAACCGCGTGAACAACGAAGTCGATTTTACCGTAAACTTTTTCAATCTCTTTGAAAACAGCCGCAACTTCATCTTCTTTTGTAACATCGCAGTTCATAATAATTTTTGCGCCCATTTCTTCAGCAAGCGGTCTTACACGTTTTTCCATAGCGTCGCCTGCGTATGTGAATGCAATGTCAGCCCCCGCTTCATAAAGTTGTTTTGCTATAGCGTATGCTATGCCGTGGGTATTTGATACTCCGAAAATAACCCCTTTTTTACCTTCCATTAATTTCATAATTATTTCTCCCTCATCAAATATTTTTACTTACCCGTAAATTTTACCAAAAATAAATTTTTAAATCAAATTTAGATACACTTTTTACTAAATTATTAACGATTGTAACAAATCTCAAACATGCTGAAATCAAGGGTTTTATATATTTTTTATATATTTAAGAGAGTTTAACATGAGGAGAGCTGTATACAAATGGCACCGAATATAGACAGTTTGAATAAAGCCGATTTGTATAAGATAGTCGCAAATAACAAAGGACTATCATCTTCTCAGGCTGCCAAAAAACCGGAATATCTCACAAAAGACGGTTCAATCTATGACGCGCCTAAACCGCAAAGTGCAAGCAGTAATATTAAATCTCTTGATGATTTAAAAAATCTCAATGTCTCAAGTCTTTCTAAAAAAGAATGCGAAGAAATTCTTGAGCAAGTTGACAAATATCCTAAATGGATTTTAGGAAATACCATAAATAGCAAGCTTGAAGAGGTTACTAAAAGAAAAAATGAACTTTCTTTAAGCGAATCACAACAAAACTTACAAAATATAGCAAGCGGTACGTCCACTGAGAAAAACAGCCAATCAGACCCTTCTGCGGTTTCTGATAAACAAAAACAGCAAGAAGAACAGGATTACTCAAACATAAGCGCCTCAGAAGGCCGCGCTATGGCTAAAGATGCTGAAAATCAACAAGTTAAGGCAAAAGAAGGCAAAAAAGAAGCCCAACGATATGAAAAAGAAGCTAATCAGTATTCTAAAGAAGCTGTTAAGACCCAAAAAGAATTAGTAAAAAGCCAAAAGTCTTTAGACAAACAAATTAAACAGCATTCTAAAACCGTTGAAAAAAATCAAACTCAAATACTCAAGCTTTCTGAACAGATTAACTCTGACCAAGAAGAAGTTAATACCTTACAAGCTGAACTTCAAAGTCTCATGGCCGGAGACAATACCGGTGTCGGAACGTCAAGTGCTTTTTCATTAAAATTAGCCGGGGAAGTACAACAAGAGCAACAAGATGGCAAGGTAAGCTCCAACCCTGATCAGCAAAGAATAGCAGAGCTTCAAGACCGAATTAGCACAAAAACAACTTCAATGACTAAAACCGGCGTGCAAATCGGCAAGCTTCAAACAAGCACTAATAAAACGCTTAAGACTATGCACAAGGTTTCTATGTCTCAAGCCAACTACTACGCCAAAACTCAGAAAACTCTTGAAACTCATCAGTCCGGTGCTGAAAAAGCAGTGAAAATCGCAACTGATATTGAAAGTGTTTCACAAACAGTAGCAACCGTAGGAAGCACAGTTAAAACAGCAGGCCGTGCTCTAATCGCATTGGGACATATGAGCTTGTGGTCTTTCGGCGCAGGTTCTGCATTGATTGCTGCCGGCAAAGTAATGTCTAAAGTCGGTACAGTAACCGAAATGGTTGGGAACTATGGTGTTGCAGCAGCTAATGTTACAAAAACAGCAGCCTATGCCGCTCAAGGTAATTTAGCAGGTGCCCTTACAAGTGCAGGTTCCGCGATTATGTCCGGCGCTCAAGCAATCAAAACTTCAACTACTTTAAATGAAACTTTTGCAGAAATTGACAAGCAAGCTGAAGAAGCTACTCAAAAACTCGCAGAGAATGTTACCAAAGCAGAGGCAATGAAGGAAATGAAACAAAAAGGTCTTGGTAATTTATCAAAAAAACAAGCAGCGACTCTCGCTGAAGCTAGCGCCGCCGCTCAATTTGAAAATATGAGCACAGAAGAAATAAAAAATGCCTTTAGTAATGGAGCAACAGGCGGTATAGCTGATAAAGCTAAGGCCGATGCCATCAAAACTATTGAAAGCGCAAAAGAAGTAACAGCTAATATGACAAAAGAACAAATTGCCCAAGGTATCAACAACGGTACCATTGCTGTAACATCTACTTCAACAGTTGAAGTTCTTGAAGTAGCTAAAGAAGTTACCAAAGAAAAGAAATCAAATATTTTATCATTTGACAATGCTATGAAAGTCGGTCAAGGACTTCAATCAGCAGCGGCTAAGTTCAATACCCAACAACCGCAAAATTCGCGCACAGCACAAAGGAATTCAGGCCCGGCTCCTCACGTTTTAACTAATCCAAGAGAATTTATGAGAAGATTTGGATAATAAAAAAGACCAATCATTTGATTGGCCTTTTCCCTTTTAATTCTTACTACTTATCTGTCGCTCATTGAAATTGTTGAGTTAGCTTCTTCAAGTAATAAGTTTAAATATAAAAGTTTATTTGCTGTTGACTGATCAAGGTCTACAAACTCAGCGCCTGCGCGGTTTGTAGTAGCTGTTACGACTTTTACATTTGTGTCAATGTCTAAGTTCCCGTATGAAATCTTAACCGGTATTACATCACCGACTTTTAATGTATGGTTGTGTCTAACTGCAACACCGCCTCTTGAAATATCTACCAGTGAAGCGATTTGGCCATTTGACTCAAACTGAACAGGATTTCTGTTGCCTTCAACCGGGAATCTCATGTATTGGCGTTTGTCAACGATACCCAATGCATCAGAGTATTCTTTTTTGTAAGTTTGTTTTGCATCGTCAAAAGTTGCACCAATATTATCATCGTCATCGTCGCCTGGAATAACTGGTCCATCGTCATCATCATCATCGTCGTCGTCGCCTGGAATGACTGGTCCATCGTCATCGTCATCGTCGTCGTCGCCTGGCGCAGGTTCATCCGGTTCCGGAACAATTAAGTGATCATCATCGTCGTCATCATCATCACCGTACCAAGGTTTATCTTCTTGTACGCTTCCGCCTGTGTAATAATTACGTTCTTCTTCCTTGCGGCCGATTTCTGTAACATCTTTTTCTCTAACAGAATTTACTCTGATAGTCGGTTTGTCGTTGCCTGATGTGGTTACCATCGCTGTTCTGTCATCGTATACCCAGTATGTTTTTCCATCTTCATTTCTTTCTTTACCCATATAGAAGTGGTAGCCGCCTGCGTAAACGTCATCACCGGTTAATTCAACTTTAGCATCATCATTAATGCGTCCGTTTTTAATTATGATATGAGAGTTAGCCCAGTGATTATGAACACCGTCCACAAGTCCTGAATTATCAACACGAGTATTCGGGTTAATGTCAAGGGCTTTAACAATAACTGTATCCGGTGCAATATCGCCATTTGGACCGTAGTAATCAATTGGAGTATCTGGAACGGTTCCAAGATTATCAATAACCATTTCAGCACCGCGGGTTACAAGGTTAAGTTCTTTATCTGCCGTAACTTCTTTGATATAAGTATCCCCGGAAAATTCAGCATTGATTGAACCTTCTCTTGAAATCATGGTTGTAACATTTGTATCGTACTTGTCGTCTTGGCCTTTAATATTAATATCTTTTATAGCCAATGCGTCAAAACCGTATTTGGCAGTTGGGGCATAGCTTAATTCATCAATATTAAGACCTTCTTTATTGAATTTGCCTTCTGTTTGGTTGAATGTAAGTTTCTTATCGCTTGAACCGATTGAATTGCTTGCAATTAGCGAAATGCCCTTTCCTTCAACGTTGGCTTTTGTATTATCCGTTGAAGCGTTCAATATTGAAGCGCTGTTGCCGTCTTTGTCAAAGTCTGCCGTTAAAATAACTTTACCGTCGGCTTTTATGTGATCAACTTTCAAATCTTTACCGCGGCTTGCAATGTTTACAATCAAGTCTTCTGTTTTACTTTTTTGAAGTGCCTTAGCAGTAATAGCACCCTCTATATCAACATTAATTGACTTTGTAAAGTCTCTTGCATTCGGATCAACGCCGGTTGAGATACCTGCTTTGTTTCCGACTTCTTCACCAATGTTGCCGTCAGTAACGTTTATGTTTAATTTACCGTTGTTTGTTGTTTTCAATAAAGTTTTGTCAACGCCGGAATTGTATAAATTACCGTTATCTATATTAATATTTATATCGCCGTTTGAGGTTATGTAATTCTCATTTGCAGTGGTATCGCCGATTACAACGTCTGAATTTGAATTGTTGATATCAACGCCAACGCCGTTAATTAAGCCTTGAACAGTGATACCGCCTGCGGCATTGTTATTAATCGCGATTTTGTCAGTTGTATCAGTAATTCTGCCGGTGCTTGTAACTGTAATGCCCTTTGCGCCGGTGTTTGTAATTGTTGCCGTTCCATTTTGAACATTCATCATGCCGGCAATGTTAATACCGTTTGGCCCGGAATTTGTCATCGTAAGAATACCGTCGCTGTTAATAACACCGGTTTCATTAACCTTAATTGCAACGCCGCTGTTGTCAAAGTTCATAGTACCGCCGGCATTTGTTGCTGTGCCGTTTACTGTAAGAATACAGTTTTCATTAATATAATCGGAATTACCATTTTTATTATTTACTGTTCCGTTAATTCTCATGCCGTTATGGCCTGAGTTAACGGCTTTGAAGTTGCCTTGTTCATTTTCAACAGTACCGTCGATAGTCAAGGATGTTTTTGTATTTGTTAATTCAACAGTACCGTTTTGGTTTTTGACAACGCCTGAAATCATCAAGCCTTGTTGTCCATCATTTTTAGCAGTGAAATTCTTGCCGTTGTTATATTTGCCTGAAATTGTTAACGCGCCGTCATCAGCGTTAATAATCTCTGAATTTCCGTTGTTGTTAACAGTTCCGGCAATAAGGAGGCCCTTGTTTCCGCTGTTATCAATTAATATATCGTTTTCGTTTTCAATTAAGGCGCTGTCTGCAATGTTTAAAAGTCCGGTTTTATTGATAATAGAAGTTTTTGTACCGGTGTTTTTCACGTTGCTATAGATGTTAAGACCTTTGTCGCCTTCGTTTGTAAAGGTCATTTCCCCGACTGCGTTTGTAACTGTGCCGTTAACATACAGCCCGTCGTTTTCGTTATAGAAATCGGAATTGCCTTCTTTGTTTTGAATTGTTCCGTTCAAGTAAAGGCCATATTCACCGGTATTATTTACAATCAAATCGCCTTTTCTGTTTTCGATGCTTCCATCAATGGTTAATCCGCCTCTTGTGTTTGTAATCTCAAGATTGCTGTCAAAATTCTCAGATGATTTATGGCCATTGATTACTTTGCCGGAAATAGTCATACCCTTTTCGCCATTATTTGTAATATATGTATGGTTTGTGTTTTCCGCATTAATTGTTGCGGTTTCAGAAATATTCAGACCTGAAAGGACATTATTATTTTCAATAGTCAAGCCTGCATCCAGAAAACTAATATTATTAGAACCGTTGTCATAATTTATGCTGCCATCGATATTTAAATCGCCTTCGCCATTATTGATAATAGTTGATTCTGCTGCAATTTGCGTACCGTCGATACTTGCAGTTTTATTAATATTTAAGCCGCCCTTACCATCGTTTGTAATATGGAATCTGCCGCCATTAAGAACAATGTTACCATCAATATCCAACGAAGCGTCGCTGTTATTAGAAATATTAATTTCCGGATTATGACGCTCATAAGCAGAATGTCCCTGACCGTCGTGGTTTACATTTTCTGTAATCACTGCATTTTTATCAATATGTAACCCGCCGTTACCGGTATTTTTAATATTAACGGTCCCGTTTTCAGAAGTAATTGCGCCGTCAATATACAACTGATTTCCGGAGTTAATTATATCAACTTTATTATCTTGATGTGATTTATGTTGAATAGAGGCACCTTTATTAATGTTTAAATTACCGTTTGAATTTGTAATAAGGATATCACCTGCCGGATTTTTGATTTCACCGTTCATTGAAATACCCTTTGAACCTTTATTGGTAATTTCGATATTGCCTTTACCAAAATTCTTCAAAGACGTTCCGGCAGCCAGGTTTACACCGCCGTCGCCTGAGTATGATGTAATTTTTATACTTCCGTTTTCGCTTGCAAATGCGTTGCCTGAAGTCATGTTATCAGTTTTTACAAGACTGTTGAAAAGTGCATTGGCTTGTGCGTTTGTTGTTATATTATCAAGAGTCTTAACACCGGCCATAATTGCGGCATTATTTGCAACATCAACCGCTGCTGCGCGAATATCTACAGCATTTCTTGCCATGACTTTTCCGTTAACAGTAACGGTGCCTTTACCTTCTGAGTATAACGGAGTTAAGTCGCCGTTGATTTCGTAATCTGATTTAAATTTATCAAACTGATTTTGATCAGGCGTTAAAACTGACAATGAGCCAACATTTAATACACCTGAAGCCCCTACAACCATGCCGTTTGGAGAAACAAATATAGCATGTCCGTTATAAAAATTACCGTCTCTAACAGTGTTCACAAGACCGTTAATATTAATTTGCTCGTTAACAAGGTTTACGAACGTTGAAATATCTTTATCTTTATATTTATAAATAAGGTTTGCGATTTCCCCCTCATTCAATACAAAGTTGTTATACAATCTAAAACCTACATCCCCGTGGTTTACAGAAGGATTGATATTATATATATTACCATCGGCTCCCGCTTCCGGCTTTACACCGGTAATCATGCCCGCTGATGCTGATAGTAAAATTGATTGTTGAGCAACAAGACACAGTGTCAATGCAGAAACGATTATCCTCATTTTGCCGGCATATTTTTGAGTCATGTTTTACTTCCTTTCAAATTTTTCCCTAAAAAAATATTTTGATACAAATATATCTTATAAAATAAACACTTAAAAATAAATTTAATTGCTAAATTATTAACAAATGTAACGCAAATTTGTTTATACAGGACGTTTGAGAACTGTTTTGCTCACTACAAAATAAATTCCGTAAAATACACCTAATAGCCCAAACATCTGTATCAAAACAGGAATTTGCGGAATATATTTGAAGCCCCAAAATATTATTGCAAAAGGAATGAATGCAATAAGCATTCTCAAAATGGTTCTAGCCGGAAATCTCAATTCCAAATTCGGCATTCTGATTACTGTGCTTAAGAAAAAGTACACAAAGTTTGCCATCAATGTTGCTATTCCGGCGCCTTCAAGCCCGATTTTCGGAATTAAAACTATATTTAAAACAATTCCAACTATGCCGGATATTAGTTTTAAAACAAAATCAATATAAGTTTTGTTAGCCAAATGGTAAGGCAATGTCGTATAATCCGACAATGCCATGAAAAAAGTCCCAAATGCAAAATAAGGTATCAATTTAAATGCTTCTTGGAATTTATAGTTTGAAAGCATTCTGACATAATCAGGCGCGTAAAGAGAAATTACTGTAATCACCGGAATTGATACAACCAGAAAATATCCGGTAAATCTTGATATAATTGGCCTTACGTCAACATCTTCCTCGTACATGTTTATTATGCGCGGCACCGCCGCTACGGTAATTATCGTAAATATTGTCATTAAAAGCGGCAGTGTCAAGCCGTATGCTACACCTACCAAACCTACTTGAGAAAAGCCGTTTATACTGTTCATGATGAATTTGTTGCTTTGATTAATTATCCACGCGCTCAGCGATGTTGCAGCAATCGGAATTCCGTATTGAAAAAGCGGGATTAATACATTCCAGTGAAGCTGCGGCATTCTGAAGTATTTCAATATTCCGCTCTGGTATATTAAAAGCAAATCTATTAACGATATCGAAATCCCCATCCCTAACAAAAGCGACAACGCCCCCAGATGGAAAAATTTTATTATAAATACTGATAACCCTATTGTTAAAATTTGGTTTAATATAGTTGAAAAAGTAAATGAAACAGACTTCAACTGCGCCCGCAAAAGCTGGAACATCAAGGCCCTTATAGCAACCGGTATTATCAGAAGAAGTATGCAGAAAAATATCTTGGGCGGAATATGGAAAAAGTCATAAAAGTTATGCCTGAAAACAAATGCAACAACAAACATTGCACAAATATTGAAAATCAGCACAGAAACCAGCACCGACAAATATTTAGGCAAATCGTCAGCCAACTGGTGAAAACGGAAAAATCTTAAACCGGACAACCCAACCCAGTCAGAAAAAATTATGCATAAGAACGAAAGCATAGCGATTGATAAAGAATACAGTCCATACTGATCCGGCGGCAAAAGATGTGTGTATACCGGCACGACTAAAGCATTACCAAGCATGCCGCAAATTTTAGACGGCGAATACTTAACTATGTCCTTAAATATGGCATTAAGCTGTTCTTTATCTACTTCACAATCTTCTGCAAACTTCATTAAAAATCCCATATAAACTAAAACTAAATTTATATTACTATAAAATTTCAGTTTACGCTAGAGGGATGATAGCAAAAAAATTTATGTATGAATTTTATATAATCACTATGAAAATAAATAATTTAGATATCTCAAAATTTATGGTAACAAGGAAATATAAACACGCTAAAAGAGTCAGAAATTTATCAATGCTGGCTTCTGCTATAAATCTTAAAGTCGGAATTAACAATGCAATGTCTCATCAGTTACCTAACATGTTAATATCATATGGATGCACCTGCCTTTGTGCAAAAGTTGCGCGCGATTGCCACATTGCAGCAAAGGCTTTAGAACCTATATATCAGAGTATTGTAAAACGGGCAAAACAAATTTATAAGCATAAATAGTAAAACGCAAAGACTTAACCATTACGCTTCTATTTTATGAGTTATTATTTTATCCGGTTTCACACAAATACACTTTATTACCTTTCTGAACCGTCGGGATTACGTCGGATAGGTACGTTTTGTCGCCATTTATGTCGATTACCTTCTTCCTCATAAACATCCGTTGTGCCATTTTATTATCATTTTAAACAATTTTTCCGAACAAATCGTATTCATCAGCACGTTCAATCAAAACGTTTTCTATATCACCGGGCACAACAGGCTTGTCTGCTTTTGCATATACCAATCCATCTATTTCCGGCGCATCATGCTGTGAGCGCATTATTATAACTCCATCATCCGTAAATCCTTCAACTATTGCCTCAATAGTCTTTCCGACTTTTGATTGGTTAATTTCCGCTGAAATTTTTTGCTGAAGCGACATTAACTTCTTGTAACGTTCCTTTTTAACTTTTTTCGGAACCTGATTTAACATCGAATATGACGTCGTATTCTTTTCACGTGAATATTCAAAAACACCCATTTTATCAAAACGCATTTTTTCAACAAACTTGTAAAGATTTTCAAACTGCTCATCAGTTTCGCCGGGATAACCAACAATAAACGCTGTTCTTATACCAACGCCGGGAATTTTATCCCTGAGTTTATTTATCAAAACTTCATAATCAAAAACAGGACGCCGCATTGCCGTCAGAATTTCCGGATCTGAATGCTGAAGAGGCAAATCTATATATTTTACAACTTTATCAAGCCTTGCAATCGCGGAAATCAACTCATCATTAAGCTGAGAAGGGTATGCATACATAATTCTTATCCATCCCAAGCCTTCAAGCTTGTTAAGTTCTTCAAGAAGACGGGCAAGAGACGTTTTTCCGTAAATATCAATTCCGTAACTTGTTGTATCCTGGGCAATAAGAACAATTTCCGTAACACCTTTAGCAACAAGCGATTTTGCTTCTTCAACGATATTTTCGATTGTTCTGGAATGGTATGCCCCGCGAAGCTGCGGTATAATACAGTATCCGCAATGATAATTGCACCCGTCTGCAATTTTTATATAAGAGCTTGCACCCATTGTAATTTGCTGGCGCTCAACTTCTTCAGGATATATATACTCGGGCTTTTCAGAAATCTTTTCAATATATTCTTTAGTTTTTTGCTTGCTGATTTCTTCGACAATATCAACAATTGCTTCAAAATCAGATGTGCCGAGCATTGCGGAAATTTCGGGAATTGCTTTTTTCAACTCTTTTTTATGCTTTTGTGGAAGGCAACCGGTTACAATAACTTTTTTACCTTCATTTACCATTTGTAAAATAGATTGAACGGATTCTTGTTCCGCATCGTGAATAAAAGAGCAGGTGTTAACAATGACTATTTGTGCTTCTTTGTCATCAAGTGTAACTTCGTGGCCTTTTTCAGCAAGAAGTCCCAGCATAAGTTCGCTGTCTACCAAGTTTTTTGCACATCCGTGATTTAACAATGCTACTTTCATAATTCACCTCTATTTTTTACAAAATCAGTTTATCATGAATAACTATTTTTGTAATTACCCGCAAGGAGATTACGCAAAATTTATATTTCTTTACAATAATTCATTATATAATGAATTTAGTTAGTAAATAGTGTATAATATTTTTATGAATAAAGAATTTATATTAGATATTGATAACCTTTCATCGCAAATTAAATACATTGCATCTTTGAACGGCTTAAAAATGAAAGATGTTAAACTCGCAGTGAATGAATTATTCGACAAAAAAGACAGCGTCAGAAATCTCAGCAATAAATTCAGAACTAAAACTATCAGAGTTTCAGAGTTATCTGAAATCGCTGAAATTCTCAACTATGAAATAGTTTTGCGCTCTAAAGATTAGTTGTCTTCAGTCTTCTGTTTAGATTATATTTTACGATTGTGTTAATACAGTCTTGCGGAAGCTTTGAAACTATTTCCGCAAGTTTTGCATCCATACCGATTGTATATGAAGCCTTTGGGTTTGTAGTTTTGTCTATTTTTAGAATTAAATCGACAACTTTATTTACATTAAGTCCTTTGCTTCCGTTTTTGAGGGCGTTTTGAGCGAGAAAATTCATTTCTTTTTCATAAACTTTATCATGTTTCAATGATTTTTCATTCTGAGAAACCGATTTTTTCCAAAGCGGTGTTGCTATAACGCCGGGTTTTACAGACACAACTTTCACATTAGATTTTGTCTCAAGGTTGATTGCATTAAAAAGTATATCTAAGGCTCTTTTTGAGGCGCTGTACGGTGAAATGAAAGGAAATATACCAAAGCTT
>USGC01000040.1 GCA_900554095.1 uncultured bacterium | reverse complement strand
GACAAGAAAATCAAAATCCGTATATTTGACGTTGTAACATTGTTCTAATTCTTTTTTTGGATATAAATCATAGGCTAAAATCTTCAACCCAAAACCATGCGCAAGACGGGCCATCTCAGAACCTATTGCACCAAGCCCAACAATACCAATAGTTTTATCAAAAAGTTCTTCTCCTATTGTGTTCATTGGATTTATCAAACTTTGTCTTAAGTCCAGATATGATCGCGTAACTTTTCTTGCAACATCCAAAAGCAATGCAAAGGCAAATTCTGCAACTGTTTTGTTACCGTAATTCGGCGTATTTTCAACCGCAATGCCTTTTTCTTTTGCGTATTCTATATCAATATGGTTAAACCCGACTGAGCGAAGGGCTATCAGTTTTAAGTTTGGAAATTTGTCAATAACTTCTCTCGTAACCCTTGAGGTCGTAAAGCATGAAATAATTTCCGCATTTTTTTCAAAATCATTGGGTGTATATAGATTGTTCAATGGCGTTTCAACAAATGAATAATCGTACTTGCCTTCAACAAAATCTTTTATACAATCTTTCTCATAATCCTGAACATCGAAAAATATAATTTTATTCATAGTAAAAAACTCCTTTTTGTACTTGCGCATGCAATATAACAAAAAGGAGTTTTTAAATCAATATGCAGTTGGATAAACTACATTAATGAAGAAATCTAAGCCAAATATAAATTGAGCTGAAGATTAAAGAAATTGCCATAACCATGACACCATATTTCATAAATCTCATAAATGAAATAGGATGACCTTTATGTGCAGCGGTTTCTGATACAATAACGTTGGCTGCTGCACCAATAATTGTCATGTTGCCGCCAAGGCAAGCACCTAATGACAAGCACCACCACAATGGAAGTGTATATTCTGCCCCCATAACGTTTCTTATCTCTAATAACATTGGCGTCATAGTTGCGGTGTAAGGAATATTATCAATTATACCAGATATAAAACCAGAAGCCCAAAGTATCAGCATTGCTGTTGCACTTTGTGATCCTTGTGTAACATTCAATATCCACTTAGCCATCAAAGCAATCCCGCCTGATGCTTCAACACCACCGATGATTATGAACAAACCGATGAAAAAGAAAATTGTATTCCATTCAACATCGCAAAGAATATCTTTAGGTTTTTCAAATAGTAACAAGAAGCTTGCACCTAACATTGCAGTAACACAGGTTTCAATATGCGTAACATCATGAAGCATAAAGCCTAAAATTACTAAAATCAAAACAATTGCGCTTCTAATCATTAAAGGATAATCAGTAATTGTTTTGGAATTGTCAAGCTTTACAACTTCTGCCATTTTTTCCTCAGAAGTAACCAGATCTTTTTTAAAGAAGAATAAAAGCACTGACAATACAACCAATAAAATTACTGTAATTATCGGAGTTAATTCAAACACGAAATCCATAAATGATAAACCTGCTGCGCTTCCGATAATAATGTTTGGCGGGTCGCCTATTAATGTTGCAGTACCGCCGATATTTGATGAAAATATTTCAGTCATTAAATACGGAATAGGATTAACATCAAGCTTTTTAGCAATGAAAAATGTTACAGGCATAATCAGGATTACGGTCGTAACATTATCCAAAAATGCTGACGTTACGGCCGTAAACAGCCCCAGTGCAAATAAAATCGCAATAGGATGCCCCTTAGTTAATTTTAAAAGCTCATTGGCAATCCAGTTAAACATGCCGCTTCTGGTTGCAATACTTACAATAATCATCATTGATACAAGAAGGAAAATTACATTAAAATCTACAAAATTTATAAAATAATGCGGATTAATTCCTCCATCAACTAATTTGGTCTGGCTGACCAAACCCAAAAGAATTGTTATTGCCGCACCTAAAAGCGCAATTGTTACTTTCGGGATTTTTTCAAGTGCGATAAAAACATATGCAACAAGCAAAATTCCGGCAGAAATAGCTATGCTGTGTGCTTGTACCGCATTCAACAGAAATTCCATTTATACCTCCCTTGATTTTATTATAAAATTTCTATTTCATGCTATTACAAACATAAGCGAATGTAAAATTACTTTTAAACAAGTTCAAGATTTTGCATAGCAAACGGCGCAATGAGGGATTTAATCTCGCCGGAAGATGTATGGCATTTTAACTTTCCATCCGGGTGTTTTGTGTAATGATATGCCGATGATAAAACTAATACTTTTACTGAATCTATTATATTAAGTGAAGATAAATCGATTTCTATCTCAGCAGAGCGGCTGGATTTGATGTAATTTTTTATGGTCTCTTCAAGCTTAAATGGATTTGTACTATTTAAATTTAATCTTTCCATAAATTATTTTACGGAAAGTTAAAGTTTTGTTTTAATATTTATACAAAGTTTAATACATTTAAAGTATTTTATAGTATAATCAAATAGAAATTGGAGGCAGGTATGAGTATGACATTAACTACAAAAAACATTAATGATTTAGCAAAAGAAGTTTTAACAATAGAAGCTAATTCTATTTTGAGATTAAAAAATAATATTGGCGAAGAATTTGACAAAGCTGTAGAATATTTGTACAACTGTAAAGGCAGAGTAATAGTTACCGGAATGGGTAAATCAGGCCTTATAGGAAGAAAAATAGCAGCTACTTTATCTTCAACCGGAACACCTTCATACTTTCTTCACCCGGCAGAAAGCACCCACGGCGATTCCGGAATTATCACAAGAAACGACGTAATCATTGCAATTTCAAACAGCGGTGAAACTCAAGAGCTTTTAAATCTTTTACCTCTAATTAAGAGATTTGGCGTAACAATGATTGGCATGACAGGAAATTTAAATTCAACATTGTCAAATGCCTCTGATGTTACCCTGGACATTTCAGTTGAAAGAGAAGCTTGTCCATTAAACAAAGCACCTACCGCCTCCACTACAGCAACTCTTGCGATGGGTGATGCTTTAGCCGTTTGCCTTCTTGAAAAAAGAGGTTTTTCAGAAGAAGACTTTCTTGTATTCCATCCGTCAGGAGCACTCGGCAAAGGATTTTTATACAGAGTTTCAGATTTAATGATTACAGGCGACAGATTGCCGATTGCAAAAGAAAATGAAAAATTTACAGATGTAATCGAAAAAATTACAGAATACAAACTCGGCATGGCAATGATAGTGGATGATAACGGAATTTTAACCGGCGTAATGACAGACGGAGACATAAGACGCACACTTTTAAAATATACCAACACATCTTCAATATTAATCAAAGACGTTATGACAAAAGAGCCGAAAAGAATTTCTGCAAAAGATTACGGTGCAAGCGCGCTGAATTTAATGGAAAAATATTCAATTACAGCACTTGCAGTTGTAGACGAAACAAACAAACCAATCGGCGTTATACACATTCATGACCTTTTGAAAGCCGGTGTTGCATAATGCAGGATTTAAAAAAGAGAGCCAAAAAGATTAAACTGGCAGCCTTTGATGTAGACGGCGTCATGACAGACGGCAGCCTAACTTTTGACGAAAACGGAAATGAATTGAAAACATTCAATGCAAAAGACGGCTTAGGGGCGGTAAGACTTCACGAAAAAGGCATTATTACCTGCATAATTACAGCACGCGACAACCCAACAGTTGCACACCGCGCTGAAATTATAAAAATCCAAGAGCTTCACCAAGGCTCAAAAAATAAAATCGAGACGCTATCAAAAATTATGGAAAAATATAACATTAATTTTGAAGAAGTTGCATACATAGGCGATGACCTGCCTGACATATGCATTCTCGAAAAAGCAGGACTTGCAGCATGCCCGGCCGATGCCGTTGATGAAGTGAAAAAAGTTGTACATTTAATTTGTACAAAAAACGGGGGCCGAGGTGCCGTCAGAGAATTTTGTGATTTGATTTATAACAGCTAAAATACCGCTTTAGCGGGGAGGATTAATGTACGAAATAAAAACGCAAGCATTTTTTTCAGCAGCACACCACTTATTAAACTACGACGGTGAATGCGAAAACCAGCATGGACATAACTGGATGGTAGAAGCCTTTGTAAAAGGCGAAACTCTTGACAAGAGCAATATTTTAATTGATTATAAAGTTTTAAAAAAAGAGCTTAATGCTGTTTTGGACATGCTTGATCACAAAGATATTAATGAGCTTGAGGAATTCCATAACGAAAGCCCGTCTTCTGAAATGATTGCCGCATTTATATATTCAAAACTTAAAGAAAAAATTGTTCAATTGAGCAAAATTTCTGTTTGGGAAACTCAAACGTCTTGCGCTAGTTATTATGAAGAGGAAATTTAGAAAATGAATTTAATACAAGCGGTTTTAATGGGAATAGTTCAGGGGTTGAGCGAATTTTTACCGATATCAAGCTCGGCTCACCTGGTTTTCACGTCAAACTTTTATAAAGTGTTTAAAGGGTTAGAAATTGTTCAGCATTCAAATGAAGAAGTGTTTTTTGATATAATGCTTCACTTTGGCACTTTGATAGCTGTTTTAATCTTCTTTAGGAAAGAGATTTCAGATATAATCAAAGCCCTTTTCAAAGCAATAAAAACAAAAGATTATTCTGAACACAACGCAAAACTCGGCTTGTATATAATTTTGGGCACAATAATAACAATTGCACTGGCGCTTCCTTTGAATGAAGTTGCTGAAAAACTGGTATATTCACCGGCAATTGTCGGGGGATTGCTTATTATCACAGGTTTTGTGCTATTTTTAAGCGAGTATCTTTCCAAGAAAAAGCCGCAAAAATCAGAAGTTGATTTAAAAAGTTCCATACTAATCGCACTTGCTCAAGGTATAGCGGTATTACCGGGATTTTCTCGTTCGGGATGGACAATTGCAACCGGGTTATTCACAGGCTTAGACAGACTTACAGCAGCAAGGTATTCGTTCTTGCTGTCTATTCCAATAATACTTGGGGCTTCAATGGTTTATCCTTTTATAAAAATCGATTTGACAGAAGCTCTTACGTATAACTGGGCAGCGATTATCGCTGGAACAATTGTTTCAGGTATTGTCGGTTATTTATGTATAAAATATTTCCTGAAATTTGTTTCTAAATTTTCGCTTGCGATTTTTGGCTGGTACTGCCTTATTGTCGGAGCCGCAACCTTAATATTTTTCAGCATTTATTGATAGCTTGTTTCAATGTAAAAAAATGTAAACTATAGTTTTAAAACTGACAAAATATTTCTTTTACGGTTATTAATATCATGCATAAATTTGTGTGGAGTGATAATGATTTTACCAATAAATAGCAGTAATCATAATACGAGTTTTTCTGCCGAAACTGCCGAGGAGAAAAAGCTTAAATACAATCACGATACGCTTTTAAGTAACAATCCTCTGACAAACGCTAGAATTGGCATGGATAAATTTACTAATGCTATCACCCTTTATCCAGCAAAAGGTTTGACAGGAAATAAAAATGCTAATTTTTATGAATTTTTAACAATGGGGACAGTGCCTTATTTGATAGGCAGTTTGACTTTAATATCCGTTTTTAACGCTGCAAACAAATATTATCCGGAATTTGATAAAATGCAAGCATCAAAATTAGGCCGCAAAATGGCATTAGGAGTATTATTTTACGGGCTTGCAAAAAACATTTCAAAATCATTCGTAACTGTGCCGGTGCATGTTTTAACCGGTGTTGATACACAGCTTCCTTATGCAAAAGTTAATTATGAACTACCTGATGATATTAACGACACTGATATTACAAGCATTGAATACCATAAAGTCTTTGAAAGCGTCGAATTTCCACGCTGGGATTTGCTGTACAAGAGCGACAAGAAAGGCCAGGTTAGAAATGCGTATTTTGACAGAATAGGAAGAAGACTAGGCTTAGGCAAAAACTTGAAAGATTCTGATCAGGAAGTTAAGCCGAGAATTAAAGAAATCGTTGTTAAAACAAATGTTGCCGCAAATATCTCATCTTACCTTTGGGCAGCAGCAGGCGTTGGCTTAGCATTCCAGACACCTTGGGAAAAATTCTTTAAAGCAGCAACCTTTAAATTCTGGCAAACACAAAAATTTAAAAAATCACTTGAAACATTCTGGCCAAGCCTAAAAGAAAGTGCAAAAGAATTCTACCACGGCGACAAATCAGGTAATGGCAAATATGCTGGAAAAGTGCTATTATTTACCGCTGCCGCGTCATCGATTATAGGTGTGATAAACGCCTTTTCAAGCTCAAACAAGCCAGCAAAACTCGACAGTGCATCAATTATTGAAAAAGACAGAAAGTATGTGGTGAACTAATATGACAAATTTAATATCAAACTACATACATAAAATTAACAATTATATTCCGCCTTCACAACAACAGGCGCCTGATTTTGATATTGAAGAACAACTATCAAATAAGTCTCTTGTAAAACCTTTAAAAGGCAGAGGCAAATTAATAAAGAGTCATTTTTACAATGCTCCTGCTATCATGGCAAAAGATTTTGTGTATGACCTTAAAGCTCTTAAAGGTGCCGTAAATGGAGATGCAAATGACCATCAATTGGGTAAGCTGAACGATGTTGGCATGAAACTTGGCGGTTTAGCAATTGCCGGCTATCTTGCGTCAAAAACCCCGGCTCCGTTAGGTAAAACACTGGAATTTGTCGGATTAGGCTCTTTCTTTGCTTCAATGGCAATCTGGCCTAAAATTGCGCTTCAGTGGCCAGCTCAAATAATTCATGGCTTTAATGTTCAACAAGAATACGAAGACAGTTTCGGACGTAAAAAACTCTTCTATCAAGATCCACAATTTTTACCTTGGGATTTATATAGCGACAAAGAGATTAACCGAATTGGAGACAGACTTGGCGTACCCAGAAACATTAGAAACAGACGAGAGTTTATCCAAGAAAAAATGAAAAAAATAGCAATTCAAAACAATACGCTTTGGATGCTTACAGCAGGTTTTGCAACACCTGTTATGAGCGGCTTGATTTGCAACGTTTTAACCGAACCTATTCAAAAAGGTCTTCACATAATTAAAAACAAGCACACAGACTCTATACTGGAAAACTTTGACAGTCATGTTGCAAGAAATAAAGATTACAAAACTATCGCCGATGTAAACAAAATTATTCAGGTAAACAGGAACCAGCCTATTACTCCGGAAATTATTGAACAGCTTACAGATGCGCTGTCTTCAGGGTTTGATGAAATTACAAAAAGCGCAATAGGAAAAGACATTAACAAGATTTTAAATAAAGAATTATATTTAGTTAATGAAGATACAATCGACAGCTTATTACCTAAAATGCGCACTGAATTTACAAATAATTTACCTGTTGGTGTTACTGACATAATAATGCCTTCAAAAGCTGAGTTGATTGAAGCAATGGAAGAAGGCGGCTTCTTTGAAGAATTCAATAACAAACGCGGTCTAGACGGAGCAAACAGCGCAATAAATGAATTAGTAATAAAACGCGTACTTAACCACAACAAAACTCACAAAACAATTAAATCCGGCAAAATCACACCAGATATTTTCAATCAAATTAAAGGCATATTGACCGCTAAAGCTGATGATAATGTTATATTTAAAATCTTAAAAAGCCACCCTTCTTCAACTCTTGATTCTAATACAGAACGTATTTTACAAGAAGTTACAAAAATACTGTCAGGCTTGAAATCTAACATAACTGTTCTTGATAAATTCGCTATAAGAAAAGTCGGCGATGCACAAGAAACAATTGCGGCTGATTTTTGGAACACAACAGCAGGAAAATTCGTTACAAAAACACTGAGCTTAACTCCAGAAGAAATTACAGAAGCACATTTGGATGCACCATTTGCGTCAAAAATGATTTTAGAAAGGTTTGAAGAAATAGCCAGCGATGACAAAGTTTACAAAAAAGTCATGACTGAACTGCTCCAAGAAATTGCTAATCTACCTAAAGACATTGACCACAAAATTATTAATGAAAAAGCTTTTGGAAAAAATATTAAATCTGCATATGACAAACAAGTTGATGACGTTTTCGAATCGTTTGCTATGAAATTACAAAGCGCAGATTATAAGTTTGGAATGTTTAACACAGTAAACCGGCTTCTTGGCTCCCATCAAGATGGAAATCCAAGAATATCAAACGGTTCCTTGAAAGAAATACAAAAAGCAATGCCTTCAGATAGATTAATTTCTATAAAAAGCTCCTTCTTCAGAATTATCAATACACTTGATATGTACAGACGTGTGGCAACAGGTAATCCAATTAACTACCCGGCATTACATGAGAAAATCCCTCGTGAAATCAAAGAAGAAATTGTTGAATTTTCAAAACTATTATTAATAAGCGGCCACCCTTCAGATTACTTCAATAAGTTCTTCTACTTAAGAACTGCTGAGTTAGATTCCGAAGACTGTTCAAATATCAACGCAGAAAATGGCCGAGTTATCTATAAATATGTTCAACGCGGTGTAACAGAAAACAAAATTGATATACCAAATGACACCACCTTCTATAAAGAAGTTATGCATTTGAATTATGGCAACGACTTGTTGAAAGACACTAAAACCATATTCAACAAAATATCACCTGATTTATATAATGAGTTTGTCAAATACCGCTACGAATGTCTTGAAAAATTAGGAAACTATGAGTACTTTGCTAAAAAAGGCCACAAAGCTTTCCCTGAAAGTGCTGCTGTACATTCTACCGATTTGTACAAGTTTAATATTACAGGCACTGCAATAGACGAACTTGTTCGCAATACTTGCAAACAAAAACACAATACAAGAAAATGGTTAATGATGTTTTCAAAATTTGGCGGTGTACTTTTAGGCTTAACTGTAGCAGCACAATTCTTCTTCGGACATCTCAAAGAACCGGAAAGAATTAAACCGGCACAAAAGAAGGTAAAAAAATGATTAATTCTACAAATTTATTAACGCAAAAAATAAATAGTATAAAGACTAATCAAACCGCTGATACAACCTCAAAACCTCAAATCATGCCAGCTGTAGATAGTGCATCAATAAAATCAGGATTAATCAGCGCTTATTTGCAAAACTTAGCTGTTATCAACACGCCAATAGTAAAACCAGCCGAAAAACCTCAGGCCGTTACTTACCGTAATGATTTAAGAAAAATGTTTCAAAACAATGAAGCAAAAATTCTTGCTATAATTCCAAGAACATTCAATGCAAAAGACGCTAACGGAAATGAGTATATTGATAACGGCGAGCAGCACGGAACATTTTTAAATGCAATAGAAAGGCTGGATGAAGTTAAACAACTAGGATTTAACACATTCCATATATTACCGATCCATCCACCTGGAAAAATGAAGGCTATGGGTACAGCCGGCTCTTTGTATGCCCCAAAAGATCTTCTTGAAATAGATCCAATGCTAATTGAGCCTAACGACCCGAGAACACCAAAAGAACAGTTTAAAGCATTTATCGACGCCTGCCACGAAAGAGGAATTCGTGTAATGCTTGATTTACCAAGCTGCGCATCTTATGATATGTTCTTAGAAAAACCTGAATTAATGGCAAAAGAACGCGACGGACTCGCTAAAACTCCGCAAGGCTGGAATGATATCCGTATGTTTCAGCCTTGGGAAGATGAAGGAAAAAGAACTTTAAATCCAAAACTTTTAGAACTTCACAAACAATACATTGATATGTGTGTAGAGTTAGGCATTGACGGTATAAGAGCCGACGTTTCCCGTGCAAAACCCGTTGAATTTTGGGATATAATCATACCTTATTCAAGAATGCGCGACCCTGAATTTGGCTGGCTTGCTGAAACTTATACTTATGAAGACGCCTCACCTCAGGCAAATATGCCTTATGACAGGCCGGAAGATGCTTTACGTGCAGGATTTGACATGGTATACGGACAGTACCACATATTCCATGAATGGCCAAATGCTTCGACCTTAATAGATTATGCAAAAGAAAATATTGAAATGTCCAACAGACTGGACAGAGGCAAGTCTTTAATCGGTTCATTCGGCACTCACGATGACATTTCACCGATGTATCATGGAGGCACTGATTACTGCAACTTAACAACAGGCCTTCAAATTACTCTGCCGATGTTAAATCCGTATTTTGTTGACGGTTACCAAAGCGGCGATTATTACAATTATAAATACAAAGATAAATATAATCCTGTTACAATGACTGACAATCACGAAATGACAGTTCACGAAGGCAAACTCGACATATTTAATCTATCAAGAAAACCGGGTGGGAAAAATCCTGAAATAGGAGACTTCTTACAAAAAGCATTTAAAGCAAGAGATAAATACAAAGATGTCTTAACAAAAGGATCATTCATTGAGCTTGAAAAACTTGGCGATAAAAATGATCAAGTAATAACATTTGCGCGGCATTACAACGGAAAAACAATATTTGTTGTTGCAAATAAAAACATAGACCGTGAAGTTGCGGCTGTTATTAAAGTTCCGACATTGAAAGCCGATCAAGATATGTATAACATACTTCCGTCATACGGTAAAGAAAGTATTATCCAAGCCGCAGAGGGAGAAGTTCGGGTGGATTTAGGGCCTTCAAGAATACACGTTTTTGAAATTGACACACCGGAAATTGAAAAGCATACAGATAAAGTTTATAAGCAAAACATTTAGGCACATTAAATAAACAAAGAGTACAACCGACAAAATCGGTTGTATTTCTTTTTAGAAAAGAATATTTATTTTTTAATATGTTTGATATAAAATATTCACGAGGTAAACCAAATGTTACAAGAATTTTTATTTTCAAAGATACACAGAGCCACAGTAACTGATGCAAATTTGAATTATGTAGGCTCAATTACAATAGACGAAGCATTAATGGAAGCAGCCAAAATAAAAGAATGGCAAAAAGTTGATATCCTTGATATTAACAATGGAGAAAGATTTCAAACATACGTAATCAAAGGTGAAAAAAACAGCGGCTGTATATGCTTAAACGGTGCAGCAGCACGGAAAGTTCAACCCGGCGATAAAGTTATTATCGTATCTTATGCTTACTTAAAGACCCACAAGATGGAAGGTTACGCCCCAACAATCGTGATGGTTGACGAAAAAAATAAGATTACCGAAACCCACTAAGCTCCCACTTGAAATTTTATAAAAATATTGCCGCCGGGCTATTGACAAACGGCGGAATACGGCTTATAATCCCCATATACCTACTCGAAAGGTTGGTAATGAACGTGAATTTATTCCTTCACCCGTTCCGATGTCGCCGCGGCAGAACATAAGATGCAAGCGATCACCGAAACCTATAAAACAAACAATAAAATTTTGATATAGAACCTACATCGTTCAGGAGGAAACCCATTATGAGCAAGATCTATACTTCCGCAGACCAGCTGATCGGCCATACCCCGCTGCTGGAGCTGACCCATATCGAGAAGGATGCAGACCTTTCTGCCAAGCTTCTGGCAAAGCTGGAATACTTCAACCCCGCCGGCTCCGTCAAGGACCGTATCGCCAAGGCCATGATCGATGACGCCGAGGCTTCCGACAAGCTCAAGCCCGGCTCCGTAATCATCGAGCCCACCTCCGGCAATACCGGCATCGGCCTTGCCTCTGTTGCCGCCGCGCGCGGATACCGCATAATTATTGTTATGCCGGATACTATGTCTGTTGAGCGCAGGCAGTTAATGAAAGCATACGGTGCCGAGCTTGTGCTGACCGACGGCGCGCGCGGAATGAAAGGCGCGATAGAAAAGGCGCGGGAGCTTT
>USGC01000039.1 GCA_900554095.1 uncultured bacterium | reverse complement strand
TGCCTGTCTTCTCACGGTTATCGTGGGCAAGTGCAGGGTTATAGTACGTAGGTAGAAATATTGTAACAGGATTAGGAAATAAAGTCCAATGCCTGTCTTCTCACGGTTATCGTGGGCAAGTGCAGGGTTATAGTACGTAGGTAGAAATATTGTAACAGGATTAGGAAATAAAGTCCAATGCCTGTCTTCTCACGGTTATCGTGGGCAAGTGCAGGGTTATAGTACGTAGGTAGGAATACTGTAACAAGATTAGGAAATAAAGTTATTCCCTTGTCGGTTGGAGTTTCTACCCCAAGATTTTTACTATTTTGCAACATTACAAAAATTTTATACCCCCTATACAAAAAAACACTTTTTTGTTACGCTTGTCGTGTGTATGAAAATGAGGTGAATTATGCCAAAATTTAATTTAATGTCTTATATTATGCCGCCTGAGGACAAAATGTTTTTTACAATGTTTTCTGACAGCGCCGAAATTTGCAAAAAGTCTGCAAAGCTTTACGACGAACTGCTCCACGCTGAAATCACTCCGGAGCAGAAAGAAAAAGCACTCGCTAACAGAAAAAAAGGAAAGCTCGCTTATAAACTCATTCTTAAACAGTTAAACAAAAGTTTCATTACCCCTATTGAGCGCGAAGATATTCAGTATATCGCCGTTCAGCTTAACAAAATTAACAAAAAAATCGTTAAAGCCATTCTTAATCTCGAAGTTTACAGGTTAACAACTTACACAAACGAAATGAAAGAACAGGCGCAGACACTCCTTTCTGCAACAGAACAGCTCGGTGATATTATCAAAAAATTCAAGAAAGTTTCTGATCTTGAAGAAATCACTAAAGCAAATATTGCAATGAAAGAGCTTGAATCTCACGGTGATGAAATCCATCACAAAGCTATGAATGAGTTGTTTTCAGGAAAATATGACGCGCTTGATGTTATTAAACTTCGCGATATGTACAAGGAAATTGAAAATGCCCTCGATGCATGTTTTTACATATCCGATACGATTTTGAATGTAGTTTTAAAACAAAATTAAAGGGAAACAGCCATGACAATTACGTTACTGATTTTATTAGCTGTAATTCTTACAGCATTGGCGTTTGAATATATAAACGGGTTTCATGACTGTGCAAACGCAATTGCAACAGTTGTTTCGACAAAGGTGCTTTCGCCAAAACAGGCGGTGCTTTTCGGTGCCAGTCTGGAATTTATCGGGGCATTAACCGGCACGCACGTTGCAAAAACTATCGGCGCAGGTATTGTAAATGCGGATATGGTTACATTAACAGTAATTTTCTGTGCGCTTTTGTCCGCAGTGTTGTGGAATCTTTTTACCTGGTATCTCGGGCTTCCGTCAAGTTCTTCCCACGCATTGATAGGCGGACTTTTGGGCGCGGCAATCGTTAAGGCAGGCATTTCTTCAATCCATATCCACACGCTTTTGGACAAAGTTATTATACCAATGTTTACATCTCCCGTAATCGGGTTTGCGGCCGGATTTATGATGATGTTTCTGCTTATATGGTTAATGATTATTTTAAAAGCACATCCGGAAACTGTTAATAAAAAATTCCGTAAACTTCAGCTTATATCTTCAGGGCTTATGGCGCTCAGCCACGGCTCTAACGACGCTCAAAAAACAATGGGGATTATTACTCTTGCACTGTTAGCAGGCGGAGTTCTACACAAAAGCCCAAGCGGTGATTTTGAAATCCCGATTTATGTAATTCTTATTTGCGCATTCACAATGGCTGCCGGCACGATGAACGGCGGCTGGAAAATTATCAAGACAATGGGGCACAAAATTATTCGACTAAAGCCAATTCACGGTTTTGCAGCAGAAACTTCTGCTGCGGGAATTATTCTCACAGCGTCTCACTTTGGAATTCCGCTTTCCACAACTCACGTAATCTCTACAGCTATCATGGGCGTTGGCTCAACAATGCATGCGCACGCTGTTAAGTGGAGAATTGTTGGAAATATTGTAACAGCTTGGGTTCTGACAATACCAGCCTGCATGGTTTTATCAGCAGGAATATATTATTTTATTTATCATTTTATTGCAAAATAGTTTTTTATGCGGTGCCTTCAGGCGGTCGGAAAATAAAAGTATTTGAAATATCCGGAACTTGTTTCGGAATTTTTTTTACTTTTGCAACAACATTTTCCAAATCCTGCGGTGTAATTTTGCCGTCTCCGTCAAAGTCTAGGCCTCTGTTAGCATGATAATATTTTGCTGTATCAGGTGAAAATGCGCTTGAATACACTTTTTTCTTCGCATTGGACGGGGTGTATACAAGCCCATAAAGGCGCCCGGCATCAAGTTTTTCCTTATCTTTAAACTTTGCCATTTTTTTCATTGCAAGAATATAGCATTCAACATATGGAAGCTGTTCTTCGCGGGTTAGATTTTTGAACTTTTTCATATCCATATCAGGATCAAGATTTTCATAACCATTTTTGAGAGCATATTCGATTGCCGCGTTAAGCGAGCGCCTGTTCATCTGCCCTATGCCTTTGTATGAACCTTTGCCCGCTTTGGGGTTAAACCTTGATTCCTTAAAAAGCAATGCCGCCAAATCCTCTGTATCACATTTTATGTTTTTAGAAGCGTCTACAATCTTTTGCGCAAATTCCTCCGAAAAATCAGGAACTATTTTGACCCAATCATTTTTAAGCTTTTTCGCCTCTTCTGAAATAGGTTTTGTCTTGAACTCCGGGTAAAAATCATTCATAATTCCCGGTTTGTACCCGAAAAGAGTTTCTTTCTGAGGCTTTTGCTCTTGTGGATTGCCCGCATTTTTAAGGGGGACGTTTGTGTTTGCTGAAATTTTGTCAATATCTGTCATAAATTTTACCTCTACAAAAATTTTTACGGCAGCCTGATGGAAAAACTTTAATTAAAAAAATCCGCCAAATATCTGACGGATTTTCATTAATGAAAGGAGTTGTATTAAATTAGAATCTGAAAGTCATACCGCCTTGGAAACCGATACCGGTTCTTCCGCCGTTTCTGAACGTGATTTGAAGATATCCGTCAAGTCGGTCTTTCCAGGTTTTCGTAACCCCAAGGCCGTATTCGATGTAGCCGTGGCGCATCTTAATACCTTCAAGGTCAACGTTTCCGGCTTTACCTCCGACATATCCCATAATATTGTACATATACTGAATTGTTGCGTATATGCTCCAGGTTTCACGGCCATAGATAAAGTTTACACCAGGCGCGATGTTAATACCGTTAAGCATACCAGTTCTCATGCCCATATCACCGAAATCAGTATGCCAGGTTTGACGCCCAAAGTAGTTGTATGAAGCAAGCAATGTCGGTTGAATTATGAAATTCTTTGAAGGATGGAAGTTGTATGCAGCTTTTGCAGCAGTACCAGCGAACCAGTTTCCGTTGGTATCAGTGAAACCTGCCACGTTCATTTCATTTGCATACCCGCCGGCATAAGCCAAAACTGATCCGATGAAATCATTCTTCATGAATGTACCCATAAAGCCGCCTTGGCCGCCGTTTTGATACATGCCAACGTAATCGAAAGTTTGGTGAGCACCGTTATAGCCGATATAAGCAGTCGGAAGGAATGACCAGCCGTTTTTCAAATCAACAACCGGTAAGTCAGCACCGATTAATGTTCCGTACGCGTTGTTACCGACGTTTAAACCTTGAGTCATGCCGATTTTTTCAAAGTTTCCGTAAGCTTTAACCCATAATCCGCCGGTTTCTCTGGTGTATTGGTATGGCGCGAATTCAGGCAGAATTGCAGCGTATTTGTTAGGACTTGCACTGCTTTCTCTGAGCAAGCGTTGTGAGACAAGGTTTACGTGATCAAACAAGACGTTATTTATAGCAAGTTGGTTTGCGTAATTTGCCACTGTAGCAACTTGACCTCTGAAGACTTGAGGATTGTATCTCACAAGTTTTGCGTTGAAGTCGCCCCCGCCCATTGAGAACAATCTATAGTACCCTATCGGTGTAAATATCTCTTTATTTGTTGCTGAGAACAACACATTATCATCAATAGGGTTTGATGTTTTGAAAAGGGTTAAGCCGATGTTACGGTCAATCGGGGCTTTTCCAATAAATTGGAAGTCTGAGATATTAATTGTACCTTGAAGTGTTCCGTAATTCAAGATACTACCGTCAATGGTTGTTGTATCTGAAGTTTTGTTACGAGGCGAAATATCAATTTTGAAGTTAGATGTTTCACCGCCGATTGTGTAAAAGTCGCCGCCAATTGTGTTGTTGGCTATAACGCCATTCATAATATCAACTGTACCTGTTGATGCCATGGTATTTGCAACGCTGAAACCGTTATTGGCAATAATTAAATTACCTTTATCAATACCGAGTTCATTGAATTTTGTCGACTGCGCAAATGAGTACAAAGAGGCATTTTCAACAACGGCTGAGCTTTCAAAGTTTGCGTTGTTTCCGTAAACGCCCATTGTACCGCCAGTAACTTCAACATCATCATTGAAGTAAACATCACGGCCTGCTTTTGCAATTGCGTTAAATGTTCCGGCAGAAACGTTGACTTCATTGTTAAAAATTAAGTCAATATCGTTAATTGTTGTGTAACTAACAGTTGCATTTTTGGTTTGATTAATTGCTCCCTGAATATTATCAGCAATAATTCCAATGGTTTTGCCCTCAACATCGTTGAAGTTCAAGTTGCCGAACATACCGTTCACAAATGTAATATTACCTGATGAATTGATATTTGTATTACCGTTAAACTGTGAGTGGTCGCCGGAGAAAATTAAATCGCCGTCTTGATTTTTGTTAATATCGCCGTCGCCTTCAAGGTCTGATTTCAAATCAAATATTCCTGTGGAATTGTTAATATTAACATTCGCTCCTGAAGCAATTTTCAATGTAGAACCTTCAGAAGTCGAAACGTAATTGTTAATATTCATTTCTCCTGACTGAATATCTGTAATACTGTCAGTGCCAAAAAGTTTTGTATTTTCAGCAACTTCTAAGATTTTACCATTGTAAATAAATTGGCCGGTATAGCCGCTGTTGTCGCCGCTTAAAATCATTGTTCCATCACCGCCGGCATTTATCACAGCGCCTGATGGTGAAGTCATGCCGGCAATGTCTGTAAAATTATTGAAGTTTTTGTTATCGCCGTCTGCAACAGAAATATTTACAGAAGCAGTATTTCCGAGGGCAAGAACCGCAGAATTAACCATTGATGAACCTTCATTCAGGTTAATTGTGCCGTTTTCAAGTGTAGAATTGCCGCCAAAGAATGCGTTAGAAAACTCAGCCACGCCATCCGTTTGAACATATTGACCGACGAATGAAGAAACATCATTAGCATAAGTTGTTGTGCCAGAGCCGGATTGAGTAATTTTTGATGTGCCGTCCGCGCTTGAAATTGTTGATGTAATATCGATATTACCTGTATTAGACAATTCTAATTCAGAAGAAGAATTTACTGTAACTGTTCCGCCTGTAAGCGAATTATCAGTAGTAAATTTAGCGCCATTGTTAATGTTCAAAGCACCGCCGGTTTGAGTAACTTTACCGCCTGAAGCGTCAAGGGCAATTCCATCAACTGTAAAGATACCGCCATCGCCCAGACCAATTGTTCCGCCGAGCGTGTCTCCTTGATTTAAGGTTACGGAGCCCCCGTTTGTAATATCTACATTGCCGTTAATCTCTGCCTTGACAGCCCCTGCAATAGCACTACCCGCACCAATGTTTAACGTACCGGTTGAATCTAATGTTAAATTTCCGCCGGTAGCATTCAATTTACCACCATTTGTGTTGTCGCTTACTGTTAATGAGCCGGATGATAGGGTTGTATCGCCAGACCAGTTGTCGCCGGTGTTTACAAATACTGAACCGCCGTTTATATTAACTTTACCGCTCAAATCCGCATTAACAGCGTTTGCTATTTGGCTTCCTGTGCCGATGTTTAACGTGCCGGTAGCGCCAAGTGTTAAATCGCCGCCTGTTGCGTCAAGTGTGCCACTGTTTGTAATGTCGTTTACTGTCAAGGAACCGTTGCTTAAAGAAATTTTGCCTGTCCAGGTGTCGCCGCTGTTTAAGGATACCGAACCACCGTCGATGTATACACTGCCACCAATATTAGCTTTTACGGCATCTGTAACCTGGCTGCCTGTGCCAATGTTTAATGTTCCGGTTGAGCCCAAGGTCAAGTTGCCACCCGTTGCATCGAGTTTGCCGCTGTTTGAAATGTCATTTACTGTTAATGATCCAGAAGTTAAAGTCGTATCACCAGACCAGGTGTCGCCGGTATTTAAGGATACGGAACCGCCGTCGATATCCACTTTGCCGCTCAAGTCCGCATTAACAGCAGCAGCTATTTGGCTGCCGGTACCGATGTTTAATGTTCCGCTTGAACCTAGTGTTAAATCGCCACCTGTTGCATTCAGCTTGCCGCTGTTTGTAATATTGTTTACTGTTAATGATCCGGAGCTTAGAGTTGTATCACCTGCCCAGGTATCGCCGGTATTTAAGGATACGGAACCACCGTTTATATTTACTTTACCGCTCAAATCTGCGTTGACGGCATCTGTAATCTGGCTGCCTGTGCCTATATTCAGTGTACCGGTTGAGCCTAAAGTCAAGTTGCCACCCGTTGCATCGAGTTTGCCGCTGTTTGTAATATTGTTTACTGTTAATGATCCGGAAGTTAAAGTCGTATCACCTGCCCAAGTGTCGCCGGTATTTAAGGATACGGAACCGCCGTCGATATTCACTTTACCGCTCAAATCTGCGTTAACGGCATTTGTTATTTGGCTGCCTGTGCCGATGTTCAGTGTACCAGTTGAATCTAAGGTCAAGTTGCCCCCGGTCGCGTCAAGCTTACCGCCGTTTGTAATATCACTTACAGAAAGTGAGCCGCCTGAAAGATTAACTGTGCCTTCCCATTTATCGCCCGTATTTAAGCTTGTGGAGCCGCCGCTTATGTTTAATGTTCCGTTAGCTGTAATATCAACTTCTGCCCCTGCACTAATAGTTCCGGCTGACTGGTTTACAGTACCCGTTTTAGCGTCTGTTCCTATGTTTAATTTCCCGCCGGTGATACTATCAGCGTCATTATTAATCGCAAAATTACCTGTAACTGTTGTTTCACCGGTGTTTTGGGTGTATGAACCCGTTTTATTTGTGAAGTTATTAATATTCACAACACCGCCGTCATTTGTGAAAACGCCGCTCAGGCTGTCGCCTGTATTTAAGTTAATCTCAGCTCCGGCGGAAACATTTGTTACACCGCCAAGTGCAAGGTTAACCGTATCTTCTATGACAGTCCCTGAACCGCTTACAGTGAATTGTGATGATGAATTGTTAATTGTTATATTACCGGTTTGCGCTTGTGCGCCGTTTGTAATAGTAAGTCCGCCGTCATTAATTGTTATATTTTGGTAAGTTTTTGAGCCTGCACCATCAAAAATTGTGCTGCCGGCAGATTGAGTGAACTGTCCGCTGAAACCTGAGCCGTCAGATGTTACTGTATAATCACCTTCTCCGGTTTTGCTGATTGTGCCTGTGCCTGTAACACTGCCGCTTTGGATAACTTTTTGACCGGCAGAAGAGTTAATATTTAACGTTCCGTTATTAGAAAGTGCACCGCTTATTGTTAAATCAGCGTTTTCCGCGTTTGCATTCACTGTTCCGTCAGTAACTGTAATATCTCCGCTGTAATTCACGTTATCATTAATTGTTAAAGAGTTACCGGTTTCGTCTGTTCCGACAGAAATGTCCGTATCCACTGTCAAAGTCGGTTGGGAAGCGTCGTTTGAAATTACTAAATCGTTATTTTTAACATTATCATTTGCGCTCATTGCGCCTAGAATTGATGAGGTATTTGAATTATCAGCAAACGCAATTGTTGAATTATTTGCCTTAAAATTTCCTGTAGAACTTATGTTTGAAGCTCCGTTAAGGCTAAGCTGGCCGCCTTGAATGTCTGAATTTGCAAACAAAGTCGCGTCATTCAATTCTGTTTTTCCGCCGGTTTGGGTGAATTGGCCTTCATAAGTTGAAAAGTCGCCGTTTGAAAGTTTCAACCCGCCATCGCCGGATTTCAGTATTTCTGATTCAATTGACCCACGAATAGAGTTATCGCCTGTGAATTCTACATAATAATCCGAATTTGTGCCGTTAATATTTGCAACAGTTGTTCCGTCAAGGTACAAGTCTTTGCCTAAATCCGCAGAGTTTGAACTTTCAAAAACAATATTTCCTGTTGTAGAATCAAGGTTTATTGTCGAATTCTTGCCATAAATTGCGCCGCCTTGAGTATTTTTACGGCCTGTACCATCGCTTGTTGCAGCGTTGTTTTTAAACACAGCGTTTTCGCCGCCGTTGATAGTTACGGTACCGTCGACGGAATAAATCGCCCCACCTTGCGCTTGGCCGCCAATTCCGGCAGAGGAAGGGTTGTCTGAATCAAAATGTGAAATTGCCTGATTACCGTCGAAAGTTGAATTAGAAACAGTTACTTGAGCCTGATTGTTGTAAATAGCGCCGCCTGTTGCAAAACCTGAGCCCATATCGCCTGATGTTGAGCCTCCTGTTTGTGTTGCAGACGTTTCGACATAGTTGCCGGTAAATGTTGCAGAGTCTACATTCATATCAGGAACAGTGGTTACGCCGTTGTCGTTAGATTTACTGTTATAAATTGCGCCGCCGCCCATTGTGCTGATATTAGTGCTAAATTCTGCACCTTCTTGAACGGTAAATTCACCTTGGTTATAAATGGCACCGCCCATTTCACCTTCATTGTTATTAAAAACAGCATCTTTTCCGATATTTGCGGTACCGGTATGCGAGTTTCCAATGGCACCGGCCATAGAAGAGTTTTCGCTAAATGTGTTTTTACCTGCCAGATTAAGTTCGCCGTAATTGTCAATTACAGGTACAATCCCGGCTTGGTTTGTTGTAAAGGTAAGATTGGAGGATTCATCGGATTTTATAACACCTCCTACGGCATTTGCGATTGCGTTATATTCAAAACCGCCATTATTTTCAAACTTTATATCACCCTGAAAATTAACAGTACCGCCTGTGAGGTTGTTAATAACATATGCTTCTGCATTTTCGCCACCCGTAAAATTGATATTATTAATAGTCAATTCACCTTGGTTTGTAAATGCTGAAGTAGTGCCGTTATTTGAAATATCAATGGTTGTATTCACTGCTGTTCCGCTCAAAGCATTTGAGCCGGTGTTAGTAATTGCGTCAGTCATATCAATGTTCGCATTAACATTGTGCGAGCCGCCCGACGTCATTGCACCTTGCAAGTCTGCAAAGCTTGAAATTTCATTAGCGCTGCCGGCTGGTATAGAAAAAGCCGAAAGCACTCCCGCGACAATAATTGCCGCCTTTAAATTTTTCCTCATAATCCACCTATTACTTATATTTATATTCCAAGTATTAAAATTATAAATAAGAAATAAAACTTTGTAAACAATGTTAAGTATTATTTTAATAATAATTCACAATAAAGAGTTAGTCTAATATTTTATGCAAAGCTGAAACAACTGCTATATCATCCTTTGGGGATTTACCCGTTGTTGTCAAATAATTGCCCGTTAAAATTCCTTCGACTGATGTTTTTAATGCACGAATTTGGTTTTCTTCAGACAGCCTCATGCGTCCGCCGCAAAATCTTAACACTGACTTTGGATTAGCGATTTTGAAAACAGCCAAAGTCCGCAAAATATTTTCCTCATCGATTTTGTCATGATAGTTTTCAAAAGGTGTTTGCGGTATGGGCATCAAAATATTTATAGGAATTGACTCAGGCTGGATTTCTGCAAGTTCCATTGCCATTTCAATACGCTGTTCTACAGTTTCACCCATCCCCAAGATTACGCCGCAGCAAAGTTCCATGCCGTATTTTTTAACCAACCGGCACGTATTTATTCTGTCATCGTACGTGTGAGTTGTGCAAACACTGCTATAATAAGAGCGGCAGGTGTTTATATTGTGATGAAATCTTGTCAATCCTGCTTCTTTAAGTGATTTTGCCTGTTCTTCGTTAAGAATTCCAATAGACGCGCAGCTTTTAAGCCCGTCAATCTTGTTAATCTCTTTTATCAAATCAATTATACCGTCTGTATCGCTTTCATCCGGCGACTTGCCCGACGTTACCACCGCAAAGCGACTTGCGTGATATGATTTAGCCTCCAAGGCGGCTTTTTGAACCTTTTCCTTTTCAATCAGCGGGTATGTCTCTATATCTGTTCGATAATGAGAGCTTTGCGCACAGTATTTGCAATTTTGTGAACATTTCCAGTTCCTTGCGTTCACAAGCGAACAAAACTCAATTTTATCTGACATAAGCTTCGATGAAATATCCAAAAGCTCGTCCAAGTCTTTGTTATACAAATCTAATAATTCTTTTTTTGTTAATTTTTCCGCTGTTGTCATACTTCGGCTCCCTTCAAGTCCTTATCTATTTTAATTTGAAAAATTATTCCAGTCAACAAATTTGATTGACGGGTTTTCAAATGTATGCTAGAATTATACTTAAAAAAAGGGTGAAATATGTTCTGTCCAAACTGCGGTAAAAAAATAAATGATTACGATAACTTTTGCAAATTCTGCGGACGCGATTTGCGCGAAGAGTCTTACATAGAAAATGACAACGAAAATGTAATTCCTTTTCGCGAGAGCACTAATCAAGAAAAAGCAGTTGAAATTCCTTTAATCGTGCAAACAGCGTCCATGACAGAGGAGTTCAAAGACGAGAGTGAAGACGAAGAAATTGTAGTTTACGAAATCAAAAAACATTGGATGGCTCTTTTTTGGCCGTTGGTGTTTTCGCCGCTGTGCCTTTTCTATTTCTGGAATATTTATATACATATTGACAGCTTCATCGGATTTTTAATAGGGCTTTTATTTTTAATTCCTATTGTATATCCGATTTTGCGGTATTACTCTGACAGAGCTGTTATAACAACCTCTCACCTGCACACGCAGCAGGGCGTGGTTGACTTCACCGAAACAAGCATTAAGTTAGATAAAATCAACTTAATCCATATGAGAAGAAGCTATCTGGGCAAACTTTGCAATTACGGGCACCTGATTATTGAATCCGAAATTGATGAAAAACCAACGGTTTACAAGTACATTCAAGATCCGGAAGACATCTCATTCATCCTCAGAAACCCCAAAGCATACATCGAAGCTTATTTGAAAAAATAAGTTTAATACCTGACTTTGAACGGGTAATCTTTCGGAATTTTCCAGCCGTTGTACTGAATCCATAAGGTACAATAGGACTGATCTGTATTGCTGCATCCTCGTGTTCTGCCAGACAAGTCAGGCGCCGGGGTACCACTCGTAATTCCCTCTAATGTCCCGTCCCAAGCGTACTGATATGGTTCAAATGTACGGGTAGAGTTAAGGATGCCAGCTCTTGATATGTAATTAAATGAAAATCTGCAAACACCTTCTTTAATCTTTAATGCCTCGCACTTTGAATAATCCATGGTATAAAAATACCAATCCGTTAAAGAGTTCGGACTGGAGCCGCCCGCGTTTGCGAACATTCCGCCATCGGCAAGGGAAAATAAAACATAATTATCTGATGTATATTTTCTTTTAGTAATTTTCATATATGGGGCAAGGTATTTGTTCACCCATTTTTCTGGATTAGTTTTGCCTTTGACTGGGCGGCCTTTTATGTCGGTGTCAAGATCGTCGTACTTATCATACCAAAACTCTCTGTCGCCATAATCCACTTCTGCTAATGTTATCGCCTGGTTTATTGCGGAGTAGAATTTCATTAAGCGTGTTTCTACGACTTTGTTTG